>JAFZFZ010000018.1 GCA_017557005.1 Bacteroidaceae bacterium
CTTTTACACACGAGAGGCAAATATACGGAGCCAGAGAATCAATACATTTGAATGGAGGGTAAATTGGGAATTAGATCCCAATATATATAATCGCACATTTAATACTACAATATATAGCCCCAAGGAGATTGAGTTAATTGACAAAGATTATAAAACTATGTATTCGTGGATTCTTGCTAATAAAGACTCTATTTTAGAATGTGTCAAAGAAAGGCGATATATTGATACTTTATCTATTAAGTTGCCTAATTTCAAAACAGCGAATCAGACATTCTTACCTCAAGAAATTGAAGAATTTAAACATATAATATCAGAGTATAACAATCTCTTGGACGAGTATAATTATTATATACAAGAAAGCAATAAGAATTGGATAGAACTTCTATATGATATCTTTGCACCAATATTTTTAGTAATAAGTTTATCCTATCAGTTTGTTAGATGGTTTTGGGAAGGGACTAAGAAGTAGGAACAGATAAAACTAAATGACATTTCTGGAGGGAGTGCAGTTTACCGTCTGCCCAATTGTGATTATCGCTAAAAAAGATCCCTTCTATGAATAGAAACAGGCAATGCAACTTTCCCCGCAACCACCGGTTGCTTTACCAGCTGCAAGTCATCGTTGCAGCGCACGCGCTACACTCTGCCACCGCCAACCTATTTATAAACATTTATCTCCTGAAAACAGTCCTTTGGGGATGAAAACGCCTTTTCGAGGGGCGAAACTCGCAATGCGCATCACTACTGCCTATCATGATGCCACAACAATTCTCCGTTGCGATAGAAACTCAAAGGGACATATCGGGTTCCATCCTGCGGTAATGCGCCAGGCTTTACCGTAAAGAATGGTGCATCTTCATAGCCGAGGCCATAGATGAGCCGATTACCTTCTGACCCCACAGCCACTTGTACCTTTTCGCCATTGCATAATGTGAGAGTCTCTAATTTTGTAATGGGAGCTGTATATAGTCCATTCGGGCTATTCCAAGCTATCTCATCATCAATCTGCCATGGATGCAGTGAAAAATCATATAGCAATGTCCATTCCGGATTCAGATGAGCATATTCGGAGGAGGCATGCATGTAGACCTTACCCGCATCTTCATGAATGAATGTCATGACAGCTTCCTCCGAGTCAATCTTCGACCATAGGATTACGCAAGGCTTTCCAAAGGCTATGGTGTCATTTCCTGTATATCGGTAATGTATCGATACGGTATCGTCAAACCTCATCTTTGCATTTACTGCATACACGGCATTGGCAGGAAAGAATTGTGCGCTGACAATCCTATCCTCATCAACCTTGTCGCAAGCAGCAAATAACGACAAGAGCAGCAATGAAATAACAGAGATTTTTTTCATGATATCATTAATTTGTGGTTGCCTTAACGATAGCACCTTTCTCAATCTTGATGCTTGGACGCAAAGTTATACTATTTTCTGCATTTATGGTTACTTCTGCAGATTTTTTTATCTCTACATTTTCTAATAGGACATCAACTCCAGTTACCTCCACTCGACCAATGACCGAACTGAATTTAACGGAATCTGAAATGGTCATCAAAGGTCTAGCTGCCCTAACAGCAGAAGCGGCATCCAATAAGCCATAACCAACCTCATTGTGCCATGTACCATTTGTCCGATTTGGAGATATCGAGTAAGAGTATAGGTCTGCACGAACTTTATTAGCAGTACTTTCTATCAAATCATTTACTTCTTTCACTGTTAGCTCAGGATTTACTTTTAACATCAATGCTGCGACACCAGCAACGTGCGGGCACGCTGCAGAAGTTCCATTAAAGGCTGTATGATAATATCCGCCTTCTGAATGAACCACAGAAGAATTCCCTGAATCATTTATGTATGTTGTTGGGATAAGTACACCTGGTGCCATAATATCCAATTCACTCCCAAAACAACTATGCCATTGTTCACCATCACAACTATTTGGGTTCTTACGTTCTCCGCATGGACTAAGTGCTCCAACACATAAGATGTCTGGATTACTATTTGCCGGATATTTTACTCTAGTATTACCATTAGGCTCCGCATTACCCGCCGAAAAGACCACAACAGAACCCAAACCTCCTCTACCCTGTGTTAATGCAGCGGATATTGCGTTATCAATAAACGATGATTCAGCTCCTCCCCCCCAAGAGTTACTAATAACATCAGCATCACAATTCCATGCTACATTTATAGCATTTGCCAACATAGAAGCCTCATTGACATAAATCCCATATGCAGCCAAAATTGACACATTGCAAAAACTGATAGACATTAGTTTACATTCAGGGGCTACGCCACTAACTCCAACACCATTGTTTTGTATTGCACCAATAATGCCAGCACATGCAGTGCCATGACCTCCCCAAACAACCGACTGGGGTCTCTCTGTCACTGCGTCAAAACTGACATCATAGATATTATCCTCCAAGTCAGGATGCTCCATATCTATACCATTGTCGATTAAAGCAACTACTACATTTCCCCCTTTTGTTATATTCCAGGCCGATTCGATATTGATATCAATATTAGAAATCCCACCATCCAGCCCTCTATTTTTTAAGTTCCATTGATCTTCGTAAAAAGTGTCATTGGATTGTGAGATATTATACATATAAAAAGCAGGTTCTGCATGTTCAAAATATTTCGTTTCATGAAATAAGTTAGCGGCAGCTATTGGGTCCAAAGAAGAATTTACACATGATAAGGTATACCATAAGGGCATATATCGGTTCTTTTCAACAATCGACATTTCATAATCATTTGCCATTTGCTCTAATAGCTTAACATCGTCTTCTGAAAACAATTTAACATAAATACTACCCGTTGCATCTATTCTACAACCGTTCCTTCTAAATGAAGGCAATACATGCGTAACGCCTTTAATCTTCTTAAATTCTTCGACGATAATATTATAATCATCCTTACTAATATTCTGAGGTATATTGAAAAGCGAGACCGTGGATGTGCTTATTGACCTTTGTCTATCATTACCTGAAAATTCACTCAAATCATTACGCGTCATCCATTTAAGCGACAGACCATGACGTTTAGACATGGTTATAGAATCATTAGATAAAACCATAACAGAAGTTGAATCGATCTGCAAATAGTTCTTCTGCCCATTGTAGTAATAAAAGTAATCGTTATCTTGGGACATTACTGGGGGGACTACCAGAAAAAACATTAAGAATATAATAATAGTATTTTTCATATAATCTCGATATTTTAATTTTCATGACCTTCTTGTCAGCAGATAATGACATGAGGTACAGAAGAAATCTCTAATGTATGGAAGTGCTGCTATGCCTTTCCACAATTGGCGGGGTTTTAACTTGAATTTCACCTCATAGTGAGGATTGATGAAATATAGTCTGCGGTTGACTATATTAAGATTCATCTTGCGGCACAGTTTCTGAAATCCTTGTATGCTCATCCTCGTGCTCCTTATGTCGAGAAAATCCCTTATTGCTCCTTCGGGCTCCCCCAATCGTCGCAGTAGCCATGCGAATGTCCGCTTCGGCAGAAGATGGATGAAGGGACACCGTGAGACAAACCTAGTACGCGCCACCTGCTGATGGCCACCGAAGGGCATGCGCCATGCTGGAAAGGCTATAAACAAGATACCATCTTCGGCCAACAATTCCTGCAGGCGAAACATCAGGCGCTCCTTCTCATGAATATGCTCTATGGCATCATGCAACATGATGAGCTGATAGCGACCAGTGTCCTTGTAATCATGGATATCTCCGCATGTAAATGTCCCATGAAGACCATTTCCCTGGAAGAGTTCCTTTGCCCTATCAATAGAGCGGGAATCGATATCTACACCGCTGACCTCACAGCCCATCCGCGCGAAGGGTGCAAGGTTACCACCTAAGCCGCAACCCACTTCGAGAACCTTTAATCCAGCGCCTAGAGAAAGGGAGGTATATTCCTTCAGATAAGGCAGATAATACTTCAGACAAGAAATCTCGCTTTCTTGAAAATATAATTTATAGTCAGTATGTCTTTCCTGCATCGTTTTGTCTTTTATAATACGACACTTAACGCGGTCGATAAACGTTCCTTTTCATCTGTGTGGTCTGATATGATTTATGTTCATCCACGGAATCTTGCGCGTTTTTTTACCGCTTTTCTTCTCTGGGCAAATTTACAGATTACTATACCTTGAACCGCGCTATGATATATTGCAAACATGTTGCAATTATATTGCACGGGGCACATCAATTAGTTTTCTACATTTCAACACTATTTCTGACGCATCGTAATGCATTTTTCTATTTCGTCAGAATCATACGCTTGGTATCAACAACCTTATCGTCAGCGATAAGTGTATAAAGGTACATGCCTGCATTGAGACTACCGCCATCAATCGTAACACAAGTCGCACCACGTTTGTTGATTATATACTCTGCAACCTGTTCTCCATTAAGATTATATATGTATAGAACAGCGTTTGAAATGTCTTCAGACAGGTCACAACGAATAAGCGTACTCTCTGTGAAAGGATTGGGTATATTTTGGTAGAGTGTATTCACTATTGCATCAATATTCGTAACATCCTGCTCGAATGAACGAGATGATGACCTCATGACTGGCGAGCTATTTGCCTTTAACACATCAACCTCGGATTTCAGTTCCTGGATAGATTTAATAAGCAATGGCACTATTTCTATATAGTTAATAGTAAGATATCCATTGCGTCCTTCACTTACTAGGCTCGGATAAATTTCCTGCAGTTCTTGGGCTATAAGTCCATAGTGCTTTTCGTCTTCATTCAAGAAACGTTCATTCACTTGAGCAACACATATGGTAGATACAGTGTCAGAACCAGACGAGCAGGCTGCGATTTCTGCCTCAATGTCAATATAGTTATACTCCACCACATTCATTTCCATCAGATTGTAAAGAGGGCTCCCACTTGTACCAACCGATTGTATGTTACGCTTTACACGATAATCTGATAGTGTAGTGACAGCACTGGCTGTGAGTGTGCCAGTTGTGTATACATCACCTCGAAAAAAACCTGCATAGCGTCCACCCGTATTGATTCCGTTCTCTCCTGATGAGGTTGAGCCATATATACCTGCACCATTTGCAGTTCCATTCAAGACTCCTAATACACCATAGTTATATCCAGCACTCGCATTTCCTGCATAAGCCATAACACCATAGCTACGTCCTCCGTCAACACTGCTGCTGCTGGTAGCACGAGCCTGTATACCTATAGAATTCTTTCCCGCAGATATTATAGGAACACTAAAATAACCTGCCATTTGATAACTATCAGAGGTCAAACCTGTGCGTCCAACAAAAAGACCAGTACTTTGTGTCGTGTTGTTTGGATTTATGTGCACAGTCGTGTTTGTTGCTCCTACAGAATTAACATTCAATAAAGAGTTCAGTGACGAGGTCTCTTCTACGCCAACACCTACCCTACCATTGTTATCAATGATTAACTGCGCATTAGCGACACCAAAGCATGATGCCATCATAAGCATCGTAAGAAATAACTTTTTCATAGAATTAGATTTTTAGAACAAATATTTTTTCCTGATCGAATATAAATTAGAGTTCAAAGTCAACTAGAAAACACTCGTTATACCCGGTAATAATCTCTTGTGAATTTAACCTTAAGTATGGTTTTCTGATAGAATTAAGGATTAGTTACTCAATCTCGAACTCACCGCTATATAGATACGCAGCATCCTCTATCTCCAACTCATACTCACCTGCAGGTAGGTTGGGAAGAGTGATGACCGTGCCCTGTGCATTATACGTACCCGTATATACCACTGCACCCGATGCATTCACTACCGAGACCTCAAAGGTGGTGTTTGATACAAAGTCAATGGTTAGCACTTGACCATCAATAGACGCAGTGGGTAACAGAACTTCACTACGCTTCTGTGGTCGTTTCTTCTCTTCCAATTCAATAGGCGTCTCTTCAGCAAAGCCCAATAGCGTGCAACAAAGCAGCGCGACCAATGTAAGCAATTTTTTCGTCATAGGATTATGAATTAAAATAACGCTACAAAAGTATGACTTCTGTAGCGTAGGAGACGAAAAAAGAGCAAGACAAAAACAAGACATTTTACCCAAAGCCCGTCCTCGAGAAATAGGGGGGGGGTATTAACGCACTGTATTTCTGCGCTTTATATTTCAACCAAAAAGTAGCAACAAAATGTCTTCGGGCAATTTTCCAACAAGGCGTACCCTACGTTTCCGGACGACATCATCGGAAGATGCTGCCAAGCATTCGCGGATAACTCCTATAGAGTACCCAAGCGAGAGGAGCAAACAAAGATGAATATCCTCTGCGCTGAGGCGACTCTTCTGTCTGGTAGCCTCATCACGAAGATTAGTTATGACATTAATAAAGCAATGTTCCAAGACATCGGCCAATTGCTCACGCTCCTTGATAGTGAATGGTGGAATATCCTTACTTCGCTGCTCGCTCAACTGTTGCAAACGAACTGCCCAACGCTCCTCTTTGAAAAGAGCGATATTTTTAGAAAGATTGTCGCGATAAATTTCTAACATCTTCTCACGGGTGAGCGAGCCATTATCACGCTTTTCCTCGATGGATTGGTACATTTTGTAGATTCTTGCCTGGTTGCGCTGCAACTCTCGCTGAAGGCGAAGATAATACTGCTTACGACGATACTCGAAGAGAAGTATACCGATTATAATTACAGCGAGCAGACAAACAATGGCAAATACAATAATATAAATGAACGCACGATGACGCTCTGCAAGTTCACGTTGCTGCAATTCCATCTGATGAGCAGTGCGAATTTGGTCAATTTCGGAGCGACGCTCGATACGCTTGATTGAGTCGCCCGTCTGCTCGAATCGCTTGATGTAGCCATAGAGTTCAGGCTGGGCAGTCGAATCTAATGTGAGATATAGCAGGCTACGGGCACAATTGTATTGCAGGTATATCTCATCGTATCCCTGCATAGCCTTTTGATAGTAGAACTTAGCGGTATCACTGTTCTCACGTGACTCTGCTATACTTCCCTTAAACCAATAGCTTGTATTGACTTTATCTGCACCATAAAATGCGATAAGTTGGTCAAAATAGAATTCAGCCTTGTCATAATCTTTGGAGAAGGTGTACTCAATCTTCCCTAAATCAAAAAGAACTGTTCCAAAACTCAGTGTATCCATTTCTGCACGGTATTGCAGCAAACCTTGCAATATCTCACGTGCCCGCTCGGGTTGTTTCTTATAAATATAAGCTTGAGCCAATCCTATATCTGCATACAGATGATCGCATTCATCAACAACATTATGGTATGCTACATATGCCTCTAAGGCTTCATCAGGCATTTTCTTATTCATATAATGTTGCCCTAAATTCTGATAGCATAACTGATAATATAACACCGTAGTATCAGGGAAGAGGCGCTGCGCCTGCAGGTAGGCCTCCACAGCAGAAGCATCGTCCTTCATGTCGCTATAGACACAGCCCAAGGAGTACCAGGCCATGGCGGCGCGGTAGTTCTTCCTGTTCGTATTATAATAATCGGTGGCATAGCGGATGAGGGTGTCGGTGGTGAGGGGTACGTAGCACTTGTAGTCGGCCTGCGTGCGCAGGATGGCATAGAGGGCACGGGCCTCGCCGCGGAGCGTGGCGAAGGGGATGCTATCGAGACCTTGCCGCACGAGGTGGGGCACACTGTCGAGCTGCGCCTCCAACGCCTGCAGCTGGCGCATACCGATGCGGCCGCCACACCCCATGCAGAGGGTGACAACAACAAGAAGGAGGGCGATGCGGCGGTTCATGCGGAATGGTAGATATTATGGAATATATAATGTATGATGCAAATATACATTGTTTGCAGCATACAAACCAAAAAAGAGCGGGACAAAAGCAGGACATTTTGGGGTTGAGGAGGATTTTTGGTGATTATGTTGAGTGAAAAAGAAAATAAACTTAACTTTGCAAAAAGAGAAGAACAATGGGAAACGACGTCAAACGTATATTATTCGTGTGCCTGGGCAATATATGCCGCTCGTGCACGGCTGAAGAGATCATGCGCACGCTGCTGCGCCGTGAGGGGTTGGACAAGATGATTGAGGTGGACTCGGCCGGACTCATCAGCTACCACCAAGGGGAGCAGGCCGACCCTCGCATGCGGGCGCACGCCTCGCGCCGTGGATACCACATCACGCACCTGTCGCGACCAGTGCGCACGACGGACTTCTACGACTTTGACCTCATCATAGGCATGGATGACAGCAACATCAGCGGACTGCAGGGATTGGCGCCGAGCCTGGAGGCTGAGGAGAAGATACACCGCATGACGGATTACTGCACACGCAAGGTGGCCGACCACGTGCCCGACCCTTACTATGGCGGTGCACAGGGGTTCGAGAACGTGATCGACATCCTGGAGGATGCTTGCGAGGGATTGCTAAACGCTATTCGTAACTGAAATCAAGCACATCGACATAGCCGCCGGTCTGCTTGGTGGCATAGTTGAAGATGGCAAACTTGCTGCCCATGAACATGCGGCGGTAGTCGAAGCTCATCCTCACGGGCTGGCCTATGGTGTGGTAATGCTTGCCGTCGAGGCTATAGGAGAAGGTGGCCAGATCGCGCGGACGGCCGAAGGTGCCATCGATGCGCAGGTATACCTTGCCACGCTTCAGCGGGATGCGGGCGAGCTCTACGGTGTCGGCCCCTACGATGCGGTGCCCATCGCCGAAGCGGGAGCGCTGCTCGCTGACAACAAGGCTCACAGTGCGGCCATCCTTCTCGATGCTGAGCACACCGCTATCGCCATTGAAGGCGGCCAGTCCGGCACGGTCGCCGTCGCGCATATGACGGATATCGAGGCACACGGTGCCGCTACAGGTGGGTCCCACCATGCGCTGGGTGAGGGTATTGGGCGCTACGAAGAGGTTGGGCACACAACGGGCAGTGGTGAGGCGCAGGGCGCCGCGACGGGCGGTGAGGCTCCAGGCACCGTCGATGGGGTTGTGATTCCACTGCCAGTAGAGCGAGAGCTGGGGCGAAGCGAAGTCGTCGGACCCACAGATGCCCTCCATAGTGGTGTGGGCAAGGGTGAGGTCATTGGGGATGCGCCCGTGCTCGTCGCCTAGGATGGGCCAACCATCAATCCAGGTGCAGGGCATGAGGCAGGGTACACGGCCCACGCCATCGCGGTCCTGGAAGATGAGGGCGTGCCAGCGGCCTTCGTGGCCCTGCACAATGCAGCCTTGGCCTACGCCGCCATACTCTTCGAAGGGGGTCTCGAGGATCACCTTCTTCTCGTAGGGACCGGTGATATGGTCGGCACGGTAGCACACCTCGCGACGCACACGGCCGGGAATGCCCCAATCCATCGAGATCATCATGAGATAGTACTTGCCATTGTGGATGAAGGCGGAGCTACCCTCAAGGAGTCCGCGCTCATCGGCATCGCGCTCGAAGATGCGGGTGTTGATGCCACCGGGGAGCGGACCGCTGAGGTCGGGGGCAAACTCGGTGAGCTGGCCTGTGCCATGGAAGAGGTAGACGCGGCCATCGGTATCGAACACCAGGGAGCCGTCGTGGTGGTGGGGCGGACGCGAATGGAGTGTCCACGGACCTGCGGCATCGGTGGCGGTGTATACGAAGCCGCGCCAGGGATGGCCATTGGCACTGAACCATACATAGAACTGTCCGTCGTGGTAGCGGATGGACGATGCCCACTGGCCTTGGCCATAGGCGGTGCCGTCGACAAGGTCGTAGCGGTCGCCATCATCGATGCGAGGATAGAGGTAGCTGATGGTCTCCCAATGCTGCATATCGGGCGAGCGCATGATGGGAGCACCGGGCATGAGGTGCATGGTGGTGCTCACCATATAATAATAGGTACCGTCGAAGCAGACCGACATATCGGGCACATCGGCATAGAGGATGGGGTTGCGGTAGGTGCCCTCGCGGCGGCGATACTCGTGGCAGAGGAGGGTGTGGGCATAGCGGCGACCCAAGATGCGGTAGCCCTCAGAGGTGAAATGGAGCTTGTCGGGAACCGAGGGACACCCCTCGGAGCTGATGACATGAGCCGTGGGGATGACCTCGGGGAGGGTGGCGATGATCGCATTCATCGAAGCACAGGCTCCGCCCTCGCTGGCATGCACCACCTCACCTGCAAGCAGGGGCACCTCGGAAGCATCGAGATGGAGGTCGGCAAGCATGCGCTCGTAGATGGTCTTCACCTTGTGGGGCCACTGCCTGTCGCCTGTGTTGGATTCGCCCTGGTGTAACAGGATACCCTTGATGACGCCGTAGCGCTGGGCCTCGCGAGCCAAGGTGATGAGGTGGGCATAGGGCTTGTTGCCGTAGTCGCGGGCCTTACTTGTGAGCCAGTCGGGCTGACCCTCGAGGTACTGGGCGCACTGCTCCTCATCGAAGAGTTCTATCTTGCAGCCTCCCACAGCGACGTTGACGATGCCCACGCTAACCTCGGCGGGAAGGTTCTCAAGGAGAGTACGACCAAAGTAGTCGGCCGGACTCAATCCGCCATAGGGCACAGTGAGCGGCGGGGTGGCAGGGTACCACTGGCCACGCACACGACCCATGGCAGGCATATCCACAGCGGCCATCATCTTGAAACGGGGATCGATGCCTACGGTGTCTTGGGCTTCGATGGGGCCGCAGCCTTCCATGTTGGACTGCCCGAAGCAGAGGTAGATATGGAAGTTCTCATCGGGCTGCGCAGGGGACTGGGCATAGAGCATGGGGGCTAAGGCCAATGCCATGCCGAGGAGTATGAGGTGGGAGATGCGTCGCATAGTATATATAATAGGTATAGGAATCTTATTTGTTGGTAGCATACAGTCCGATCAGACTGCCGGTGAAGCCTCCTGCTCGGGCAGTGGAGAGATGGGCGGCATCGAGCTGCTCGCCCACGGAGTTCCATTGCTTGCCCTTAGCACGGTAGCTGAAGGCGTAGTGCTCGCCATCAGACTCGACACGCAGAGTGAGTTTAGTGGCGGTGGTGGCGAGAGGTTGCTTGGCAAGGGTCTCGGTACCCTGGCGGCCTACCTTCTGCAGGGTGAGGTAGCGACCCTGTGCATCGGCACCTACGAGGAAGAGGTACTGATGGGTTTCGTCCTTGAAGAGCACGAGGCCTGCACGCTCGAGTGTATCGGCCGGAGCAAAATAGATATCGACGCTACTCTCGAAGGCATGGTGCTGCATGCGACGACCCACGAAGGCGGGGGTGCCACGGTCGGTAAGTGCCACGGGAGCGCAGCGCAGGGTGAGGGCACCAGGTACTTCGGTAAGCGAGTAGTGCTCTTTGCCGGGGCCACGCAGGGTGTGCCACTCGTAGGCGAGGAGAGTATCGGCAAACTCATCGGTGTGCACGAAGTTGCCGGTGGAGGCACCATCATCGGTGCGGAAGGCCTGCTCGCGACGCACGGTGAGGGGCACGAGGTCGTCGCCCTGGGTCATGTAGGGGAAACCATCGGGACTCCACTGCACGGGCATGATGAAGGTTTCGCGACCGAGGTTCTCGAAGTGGTTGTTGATGGGGCGACAAGCCAAGAACACAGCCCACCAATCGCCCTCGAGGGTCTGCACAAGGTCAGCATGTCCGGCACAGGTGATGGGGTTGGGGCGACGATGATCGAGGTGGCGCTGAGTGAGGATGGGGTTGTGCTCCCAAGGTGTGAAGGGACCCATGGGCGACTCGCCACGGAAGATGACCTCAGAGTGCCAGCCGCCAGTGCCACCCTCGGCCGACATGAGGTAGTAGTATCCATTGATCTTATACATGTGAGGGCCCTCAATCCAGATGGGGTTGTCCTCGGGGCGGGCTCCCTTGTTGACGAGGATGTGACGCTCGCCGATAGTTTGGTTGGTGGCGGGGTCAAACTCCTGGATGCGGATGGTGCGGTGACCGTCATATTCGGCCTTTCCATCGGGGGCATCGTCGTTATTGACGATGTATGCACGGCCATCGTCGTCGAAGAAGAAGGAAGGGTCGATGCCGCCTACGGTAGGCAGGCGCACAGGCTCTGACCACGGGCCAAAGGGGTCCTTGGTGGTGACGAAGAAGTTGCCCCATCCTACGTTGGTAGTGACCATATAGTAGGTCTCGTTGTGGGGGTTGTACTCGATGGCCGGAGCAAAGATGCCACCGCTGACATGCTGGAAGTGGAGGTTGCGCAGCTGCGAGGGGCGGTCGAGCACATGGCCAACCTGCTTCCAATTCATGAGATCGCGACTGTGGAAGATGGGTACACCGGGGTAGTAGCTGAAGGTGGAGGTGACCAGGAAGTAGTCGCCCTTACCATTGGTGCAGACGCTGGGGTCGGAATACCATCCGGGCAGAATCGGATTATAGAAGGTGTGCTCATCGGCCAAAGGGTGATTGGCATAGATGCTATCGTTGCCACTGTATACGAAGTGGTCAAACAGGGCCGTACCGGTTTGCGGTGTGGGTACTTGAGTGCACGAAATCATGCACATAACGAGTGCGAGAAGGGATACGCAATGTTTTTTCATAGTATTATAACTGATTTTATGTTAGTTTACTGCAAACTTACGAATAAACGAGCAAAAAATATGAAATTTACTTCGATATTTTTTATATCTTTGAGGTAAACCTCTTAGATACTTACACTCGCTTGGAAAAATATCCAAGCAAGCTTGAGATTTCTCGCTCGTTTATTCGTATCTTTGAGGTAAACCTCTTAGATACTTGCACTCGCTTGGAAAAATATCCAAGCAAGCTTGAGATTTCTCGCTCGTTTATTCGTATCTTTGAGGTAAACCTCTTAGATACTTACACTCGCTTGGAAAAATATCCAAGCAAGCTTGAGATTTCTCGCTCGTTTATTCGTATCTTTGTCAAATATTTGGCTCGCTGAAGGCTAAGAGACCTTTGGCTGGAGTAGCTGACAATGAAAAAACAGGAACAAAGACATAACAAAGTGAGAGCTGGACGCAACCACACCCTGGTGATACTGCCCGAAGAGCGCGAGGCACTGAAAGAGCATATCAAGGATATGCACACGCTGGACGCTACCCGATGGGACAACACCATCGTCAATGCCGACCTGCTCGAAGCCATCGACCTTGTACCTGACGGCATAGCCGACCTCATCATCATAGATCCTCCCTACAACCTATCGAAAGACTTCAACGGATGGTCATTTTCGGCCATTTCATCGGAGAAATATGCCGAATATCTGCGCACGTGGTTCCATAAAGTGTGCGACAAGCTGAAGCCTACTGGCTCGCTCTACATGTGTGGCGACTGGAAGTGCACATCGGCCCTGCAGATGGTGATAGAGGAGAGGCTTACCATACTCAACCGCATCACCTGGCAACGCGAAAAGGGACGCGGCGCCAAGAGCAACTGGAAGAACAGCATGGAGGATATATGGTTTGCCGTGAAGGACCCCTGCAACTACTACTTCGACGTGGAGAGCGTGAAGATGAAGCGCAAGGTGCGTGCACCCTACAGGGTAGATGGTGAACCCAAGGACTGGGAGGCATCGGAGAATGGCAACTACCGCATCACCTACCCGTCGAACTTTTGGGACGATATAAGCATTCCCTTCTGGTCGATGCCCGAGAACACCGATCACCCCACGCAGAAGCCGGAGAAGCTGTTTGCCAAACTGATACTGGCCTCATCGCGCAAAGGCGACATCGTGTTTGACCCTTTCATGGGCAGTGGCACAGCGCCCGTGGTAGCCAAAAAGCTGGGGCGTAAGTATATAGGTATAGAGGCCAACGAGGAGTACTGCCTCTGGGCTGCCAAACGCCTGCTGATAGCCGATGAGCACACTGACATACAGGGATTCTCTGACGGTGTATTCTGGGAACGCAACAGCCAAAATGCACAGATCCAAGAGCGCAAGGCTGCGCGAAGCAAACAAACTGACAAACAATCATAAGCAACTCATAACAATCGTATGAAACGTATATTCCTACTCAGCCTATTGGCCATAAACCTGTTCGCAGGTGCTGCACAAAACAACAACGCCGACATGGAGCAGGTGCGCAAGTTGATACTCTCGCATAGCGCTATCACCAACCTCTACGTAGACAAGGTAGATGAGGGCAGGATGGTGGAGACGGCCATCAAAGCGATGCTCAAGGAACTGGACCCTCACTCGACTTACCTCACCGCCAAGGAGGTGGAGAAGATGAACGAGCCGCTGCAGGGCAACTTCGAGGGCATCGGCGTGCAGTTCAACATGGCCGACGACACGCTCTTCGTGATACAGACCGTGAGCAAGGGCCCCTCTGAGAAGGTGGGCATCCTGCCAGGCGACCGCATCGTGACGGTGAACGACACAGCCATAGCAGGTGTAAAGATGGAGCGCGACGAGATCATGAAGCGTCTGCGCGGACCGAAAGGTTCGGTGGTGTGCCTCGGCATCGTGCGCCGCGGATTCAACGAGACACTGACCTTCAATGTGGTGCGCGACAAGATACCGGTAAACACACTCGATGCGGCCTATATGATAGCACCCAAAGTGGGATACATCAAAATAAGCAGCTTCGGTGCTACCACTCATGAGGAGTTTCGCCAAGCTTTGGACAAGCTGAAACTGATGAAGATGCAGCACCTCATTCTCGACCTGCAGAGCAACGGTGGAGGATACCTGAAGGCGGCTGTGGACATGGCCAACGACTTCTTGCAGGCCGGACAACAGATCGTATACATCGAGGGTGACAAGTCGCCATACGCCGAGTTCAATGCCGAAGGCAAAGGACAGTTCCAGGAGGGACGCCTCGTAGTGCTCATCGACGAGTATTCGGCATCAGCATCTGAAATCGTCACAGGTGCCGTACAGGATTGGGACCGCGGCATCGTGGTAGGACGCCGCTCATTTGGCAAGGGACTGGTGCAACGCCCCATCAGCCTACCCGACGGCGCCATGATACGCCTCACCGTAGCACGATACCACACTCCCTCGGGACGATGCATACAGAAACCCTATGGAGAGGATATAGACTACCGCAAGGACCTGGAGAACCGATTCAACAACGGCGAGATGATGCATGCTGACAGCATACACTTTGCCGACTCGCTGAAGTATCAGACCAAGCGTATGAAGCGCACCGTCTATGGCGGCGGAGGCATCATGCCCGACTATTTCGTGCCGCTCGACACAGTGAGCTACACCAAGTATCACCGCGAGCTTACCGCCAAGGGAGTAATCGTGAACACCAACCTTACCATCATCGACCGCTACCGCAACGAGCTGAAAGAGAAGTATCCTACATTTGAGAAATACAACAAGTTCTTCGAGGTAGACGACGCCCAGCTGAGCATCCTGCTTGCCGAGGCCGAGAAGGCGGGTGTGAAGTACGACGAAGAACTGTATCAGGCATCGCTCCCGCTCATCAAGGTGCAACTCAAGGCCCTTATCGCACGCGACCTATGGGAGATGGGCCAGTTCTACGAGATCTTCAACACCACCGACGAGACCGTGATGAAGGGATTGGAGATTATCCAAAGCAAAGACTTCGAGTTGGCTCCCGACACGAAAGGGAAGCAACGTCAGTAATAGAAATATACTAAACACCGCACACGGCCGTTTTATATAGGTAATGAATCATAAGAAAATCATACTGACGCTATGCGCTATGCTCTTCGCCGTGATGGCAAAGGCGCAGTTTGACACGCACTTCACACACTACTGGGCTCTGCAGGGGTACTACAATCCTGCCGTGGCCGGACTGAGCGGCAGACTCAACCTATACGGCACCTACGCCATGCAGATGGCGGGCTACACCAACGCACCGGCTACGATGCTCGTTGGCGCCGATATGGTATTGCCCACGGAGAAGAAGAACCAGGCTGTGAGCGCCAACCTCTACAACGAGTCGATAGGACTCTTCACCAATCAGCGCCTCTTTGCAGGCTATGCCTACCGCTTCAACCTATGGAACGGACGCATGGCTGTGGGTGTGAATGCGGGATCGCTGGAACAGAAATTTGATGGTTCCAAGGTGGAGGCCGAGGAATCAAACGACGATGCTTTCCCCTCATCAGAGGTAGATGGCATGGGACTGGACCTCACGGCAGGCGTGCACTACACACACCGCCTCTTCTATGCCGGACTATCGGTGATGCACCTCACGGCACCCACCATCGAGCTGGGCGAGACACACGAGATAAAGATTGACCGCACGTATTATTTAAGCGGTGGAGGCAATATTCAGCTAAAGAATCCGTTATTATCCATACAACCGTCGCTACAGCTGATGACCGACCTGCAAGCTTGGCGGGCCGACGTCACCGTAAGAGGCACCTACACCTATGACGAGAAACGCTACTATGCCGGACTCACCTACAGCCCCATGACATCGGTAGCTATTCTCCTCGGAGGAGAAATCAACAGTGTATCGTTTGGCTATGCCTACGAGATCTTCACCTCGGGAGTAGGACTCATACACGGAAGCCACGACCTCTACGTGGGATATGTGATGGATGTGAACCTATTTAAAAAAGGAAAGAACAAACATAAAAGTATACGTATATTATAACTTGTATGAAGAAGAACATAATTATAGGCCTGGCTGCTGCAGCATTGTTGACCTCATGCATGGGTTCGAGCAATACTGCTATGGCTGTGGGCGGTGAGCTGACGGGCTCTCGCTCGGCTGCGTTCAACGAGCCTGCTCCGTTTGGCATGGTGCTCGTACCTCGCGGATCGCTCAAATTGGGCGAAGAGGAGACCGACAGCTTGTGGGGATCAAATGCTCCGCACAAGGAGATTTCAGTAGAATCGTTCTGGATGGACGACACAGAGATCACCAATGCAGAGTATCGCCAGTTTGTAAACTGGGTGCGCGACTCAATCATACGCGAACGCTTGGCTGACCCTGCCTACGGCGGCGACGAGACCTTCAAGATTGAAGAGGATGAGTATGGCGAGCCCATCACTCCCTACCTAAACTGGAAGAAGCCCATCCCCTGGCGCAAGGCTACCGAGGACCAGCAAATCGCCATCAATAGCGTGATGAAGCGTAACCCCTATACTGGTGCTTTGGAACTCGACCCCAGCCAGATGAACTATCGCTACGAGGTGGTGGACTATACACAAGCTGCGCTGCGCAAGAACCAGCTTGACGCTGCCATGCGTGTGCGCAACACCGATGTGAAGATCAATCCCGATGAAGTGATCATGATATCGAAGGACACAGCCTATATCAATGAGGATGGACAGATTGTGCGCGAGACTATCAACCGTCCGCTCTCAGGACCGCACGACTTTGTAAACACCTACATCGTCAACGTATTCCCCGACACTACCTGCTGGGTGAACGACTTCCCCAATGCCAACAACGAGATGTATATGCAGCTCTACTTCAACCACCCCAACTACAACGACTATCCCGTAGTGGGCGTGAGCTGGGAGCAGGCCAATGCCTTTTGTGCTTGGCGCACAGATTTCCTCTTGCGCGGACTCGGTCCGCAGGCCAAGTATGTGCAGCGCTACCGCTTGCCGACAGAGGCTGAGTGGGAATATGCTGCACGTGGCAAGGAGGGCACACTCTTCCCCTGGATGCAAGATGGTACCAAGAGTGATGAGGGTTGTTTCTATGCCAACTTCAAGCCCGAGCGAGGCAACTATACCAAGGACGGTAGCCTCATCACCACTAAGGTGGGCTCATACTCTGCCAATAGCCATGGTCTGTTTGACATGGCAGGTAACGTAGCCGAATGGACATCGACCGTTTACACCGAGGCCGGCGTATTGCAGATGAGCGACATGAACCCCGAGCTCTCGTACAACGCTGCCAAGGAGGACCCCTACTACATGAAGAAGAAAACCGTGCGCGGTGGTTCATGGAAAGATCCCGAGAAGTTTATCCAATCGGTATCACGCACCTATGAATACCAAAACGAAACCCGCTCGTATATCGGTTTCCGCTGCGTACGCTCTTATGTAGGAACAGCAAGAAGATAAAGTCTCCCCCGAGCCTTAAGACATCACGAATAAAACAAATCATAAATCATTCTATATGAAACAGAATACAAGTGCAATCAGCCGCTTTCAAGACTTCTTGGAAACGGAGAAGGGACAAACCATATTGAACTACCTCTATAGCTGGGGTGCTGCTATCGTTATCTTGGGTGCTCTCTTTAAGCTCACCCATATCGAGGGAGCCGACCTCATGCTCTTCTTAGGTATGGGTACAGAGGTGCTCACCTTCATCGTCAATGGTTTTGAGCGCCAAACGAGCGCCAAGGAATCTGAAGCACCCACTGCAGCCGGAGGCCCCGTCATCATTGGTGGTGCTCCCGTAGCCACTGGCACCATGGCAAGTGCACCTGTAGCCGACGTAACTCCCGTAGCTACCACTGGCGCTGCTCCCCAGCTCGACACCGAAGCCCTTGCCGCTATGGCCAACATTGCTGCCGCCAATGCCGCTATCGCAGCTACTGGCGCTGCTGCCATGCCAGCAACAGCCACTGCACCTGTCATCGATGGCAAGGTGGATGTGCCCGAGTTGCAGCAGGTGACACAGGACTATGTAGACAAGTTGCGTGCCCTCACCGATTCGTTCCAGCACATCGCCGACCAGTCATCGCAGCTTGAGGCGAGCGCCGACGAGGTAGAACGACTCAGCCGCAACCTCACCACGATCAACACCATCTACGAGATGCACCTCAAGAGCCTCGGTTCACAGATTGGCAACATCGACCAGGTGAATGACCAGACACGCCGCATGGCTGAACAGATAGAGGAACTCAACCGCGTATACGACCGCATGTTGCAGTCGATGACCGTAAACATGAACATTGGCCGCACCGCCAACGAACAGAATAAGCAAGCCTAACACACTGATTGACTATGGCAGGAAAGAAAAAGCTGACACCACGTCAGCGAATGATCAACTTGATGTACATCGTGCTGATGGCGATGCTTGCCCTCAACGTATCATCCGATGTGCTCAACGGCTTCACCATCGTCGACTTGGGTCTCACACGCAGTGCCGACAATGCTACCAAGCAGAACTCAGCCATCTTCCAGGACTTTGAAGCGCAGATGCTCAAGAACCCGGAGAAGGTGGGCGAATGGTATGCCAAGGCCAAGCGCGTGAAGGAACTCTCTGACTCGGCCTGCAACTACGCCGAAGAGCTGAAGGTGCGCATGGTACAAGAAGCCGATGGCAAGAATGCCGACGTACGCAACATCAAGAACAAGGAGGACCTCGAGGCAGCTAATTTCATCATGCTCTCACCCGTCACTGGAGAGGGACAAAAACTCTACGACCTCATCAACGACTATCGCGACCAAGTGGTAGCCATGATTTCTGACACGGTACAGCAGCGTATCATCAGTGATAACTTTGACACCTCGGTGCCCCAAAGCGAAATGGTATCAGGCAAGAACTGGCAGCAATACAACTTCGAGAACATGCCCGTGGCTGCTGCCGTGACCCTGCTCACCAAATTTCAGAACGACGTGCGCTATGCAGAAGGTGAGATACTGCATGACCTCATCGTCAACATCGACGCTACCGACGTACGTGTAAATGAACTGAGCGCATACGTTATCCCCACATCGCAGAACGTAGTGCGTGGCAACCGCTTCGGTGCTCGCATCATCATGGCTGCTGTGGATACCACCCAACGCCCCAACATCTACATCAACGACAAACTGGTAGAAACGGAGAACGGATGGTACGAGGTGCCCTGCAACAGCACCGGCGACTTCACCCTCAATGGTTACCTGGAACTCTCCGATGGCTCGGGCGAAACTGTACGCCGCGAGTTCTCACAGAAGTATACCGTAGTAGATCCCATCGCCACCGTATCGGCATCAATGATGAATGTACTCTATGCCGGCTACGATAACCCCATCGCCATCTCTGTGCCCGGTGTACCCAACAACAAGGTATCGGCCCGCATCGCCAATGGCAATGGAACCCTACGCCCCGCAGCAGGCGGTTTCATCGCTCACCCCGCTAAGGTTGGTAGCGATGTGGTGATTGCCGTAAGCGCCGAGCAGGATGGTCGCCAGATGAGCATGGGCGAATATACCTTCCGTGTGCGCCAATTGCCCGACCCCACCCCCTTCATCGAATACACCGACGACAAGGGCGTGACCCAACGCTACCGTGGTGGTGGCACCAAGCTGAGCAAGCAGGCTCTGATGAGCGCCGATGGCATCATTGCAGCGATTGATGATGGACTACTCAACATCGGTTTCCGTGTCATCAGCTTCGAGACCGTCACCTTCGACAACATGGGTAATGCCATGCCCGAGATATCAAACGGTGCCCAATTCTCAGAGCGTCAGAAGAACACCTTCCGTCGCCTCACCCGTGGAAAGCGCTTCTACATCTCCAGCGTGAAAGCTGTGGGTCCCGATGGCATCGAGCGTCAGTTGCCCTCAACATTGGAAGTAATCATCAATTGATTTACGATTTGACAATTTACGATTTACTATTTAATAGTCATCCATTGCTAGGGGAATTATGAGAATCGCTAAATCGTAAATAAATTGTAAATAGTAAATTTGTAAATAGTAAATAAAATAGATATGAAACTCAAATCACTCATAGCAATAGCAGCCTTAGCGCTTTGCGCTCAAGGTGTAATGGCACAGCCCAAGTCGCGCATCCAAGCCCAAGCAGATGCTGATAAGAAAGCTGAGACCTCACTGAGCGAGCGCGCAAAGGCACAGTATACCGCCCAGATGCCCGCACCCACCGATGTAGTATGGAAGCGCGACATCTACCGCACCCTCGACCTCACAAAGGAGAAAAACGCAGCTCTCTACTACCCTGTAGAGCCATTGGGCGATCGCGTGAATCTCTTCACCCTCATCATCCGCCTCGTAGCCGATGGCAAGGTGCCTGCTTATGAATACCGTTCGGATGGTAATGAGCTCTTCACCGAGGACAACAAGTACAAGGTGACCGATATGCTTGATAAGTTCTACATCTACTACGAAGACAAGGGAGGCAAGCTCACCATTGCCGATAGCGACATCCCCTCAGGAGAGGTGCTCAGCTACTTCATCAAGGAGAGTTCGTTCTATGACCAGCGTACAGCCACCTATGCCACACGCGTCACCGCCATCTGCCCCGTGCTACACCGCAGCGGCGACTTCGGCAGCGATGTCACCAAGTACCCCATGTTCTGGCTCAACTACGATGAGGTGAGCCCCTACTTCGGCATGACACCTCTTATGACCAGCAGTTACAATAATGTATCGAACATGAGCATCGACGACTACTTCGTGCGCAGCCTCTACGAAGGAGATATCTATAAGACTGCTAACCTGCAGAACAAGCTCCTCGCTCAATACTGTCCCAACGATACAGCCATGAAGGCCGAGCAGCAACGCATCGAGCAAGAACTCGTCACCTTCGAAAACAAACTATGGGGTATTGAGGCTCCCGACACTACTGCGGCCAAGAGTCATGAGAAGAACGCTAAGAAGCCAATCGCAGTGCGCCGCACCCCAAGCCGCGCCACCGATGAGAGTGCAGAGAGCAAGCCCGCTACGCAGGCAGCACCCAAGGCCGAGAAGACTACCGCAGAGAAGAAGAGCACCGTACGCACTTCCCAGCAGAAGTCTACCCCCGCCAACAAAGCTACATCGAGCAGTCAAACCCTCTCGGTACGTCGCCAACGTAGATAACACCGAGCTATGCTGCCCATCCATTTCGCCCCACTACAAGGGCACACTGATGATGTGTATCGCCGCACTCACCATGCGCTGATAGGCGGCATCGAGCGTTATTACACTCCCTTTGTACGTGTGGAGGCTGGAAGCATACGTTCTAAGGACCGACGCGACATTGACCCCAAGAACAATGCGAACACCCCCGTAACCCCGCAGCTCATCTTCAGCAGTTGCAAGGAGTTGGAGTACCTGCTCGGAGAGATGGAGGCATTGGGATACACCAGCATCGACCTCAACATGGGATGCCCCTTCCCACTACAAGCGCGTCACGGACGTGGCTCGGGACTGCTCGCACACACAGATATCGTAGCTGAAGTAGCCGCAATCATCAAGGCCCATGCACAGATTACCTTCTCTGTCAAGATGCGCCTCGGATGGGACAACGCCGAGGAGTGGAAACCCGTACTCGAGATTCTCAACGACACTCCCCTTGCCCACATCGCCCTGCATCCCCGCACAGGCACGCAGCAATACAAGGGCACCATCGATATGGCCGCCTTTGAGGAGTTTTACAATACCTGCCGTCACCCACTCATCTACAATGGCGACCTCACCACTCCGGCACAGATGCACGAGATGGAGGAGCGCTATCCCCACCTGACCGGACTGATGCTGGGACGAGGACTCCTCGCCCGCCCTACCCTGGCTAAAGAGTACCTCGAAGAACGAGAACTAACACACGAGGAGCACTTGCGTACCCTGCGCACATTGCATGGGAAACTAATGGAGCAATATGCACAAATCGTCAAGGGCGATGCTCAGCTGCATAGCAAGATGCGCCCCTTCTGGGAATACACCGAACCCCTCATCGGGCACAAGCCTTATAAAAAGATCATGAAGGCTGGAAACTTACGAAACTATATGAATGCAATAGAGGAGTTGCGATAAGCAACTCCTCTATTATATAATTGACAATTGAAAATTCACAATTGACAATTGACCACGTCAAATATCAACGGTTCCTCACGCCTCTCCCTTGAAATCGCTGATGCGAGGCACGTAAGTACCTTTACCCTGCTCGGGCAAGCGAATAGGGCCGAAGCTTTGCTCATACTTCTTGAGGTTGTCCTGCAATGCAAGCATCAAGCGCAGCGCATGCTCAGGAGTGAGAATAGCGCGTGTCTGCACCTGAGCCTTGGGCATACCGGGAAGCACGCGGATGAGGTCCATGATAAACTCTGACGATGAGTGTGAGATGACAGCCAGGTTGCAATAGATGCCCTGTGCTACATCCTCCTTCAGTTCTATCTGAAGTTGGTTTTCGGGTTTCTTTGTATCCATATCGATTGTTCGTTTAGTTATTCCATCACTTTCTGTATTCAGCCAGTTTGCCCAAGTCCTGCTTCTGTCGCTGATACGTGGGCGAAGCATCTAATGCATCGATGAGGTCATCGTTGAAGAGATCGTCATGCTCCATCACGAAGGCATGGATGGTACGCTTGGCAACGAGAGTGTCGTCTCCATAGTAATGAGATATCATATCGGCACTCTTCTGCTCATCCTCTCTACGCGAAGCCTCCTCCTCGGGACTCACCACCAGCACGGACTCCTCGATATCCTTCTCCACCTTAATGGTCGTATCGCTCATGCCAGGGATGTTGCTTACGCCGAAACCTGTGGCGAGAATGGTGATCTTCACCTCCTCCTCGAGCGAATCGTCGGTAGCCAATCCCCAGATTACCTCGATGTCCTTGCTCACAAACTTCTCTGTGAAGCGGCTGATCTCCTCCATCTCCTCCACCATGAGCGGATGCTTGGTGCTACAATAGATATTGAAGAGGATCTTCTTTGAGTTGTAGATATCGTTATCATTGAGAAGCGGTGAGTGCAAAGCATTCTCAATGGCCTCTACCAAGCGGCGCTCACCCTTACCTAAGCCATAACTCATGATGGCCACACCACCATCGCGCAGCACCTTGCTCACATCGCGGAAGTCAAGGTTGATGATACCCTCGGTGGTGATAATCTCTGAGATACTCTTCACGGCGATGGTAAGCGTCTCATCGACACGCAAGAAGGCATCAAGCACGTTACTGTTTTGATAGATATCGAAGATGCGCTCGTTGTTGATTACGAGCAGTGCATCCACATGCTTTGAGATGGCATCCACGCCCTTGAGAGCCTGCACAATCTTGGGGCGCAACTCAAACTTGAAGGGGATGGTCACCACACCTACGGTGAGCACACCTGCCTCCTTGGCTGCACGAGCTACCACAGGAGCCGCTCCGGTACCTGTACCACCACCCATACCAGCGGTGATGAACACCATCTCGGTGCTATCCTGGAACTGTGCACGGATGTCCTCGATATTCTCCTCGGCAGCTCTGCGAGCCACCTCGGGGTCATTACCTGCACCAAGGCCCTTGGTGGTGTTACGACCAATCTGCAACTTCACGGGGATGTTCGACTTGGCCAACGCCTGATTGTCGGTATTACACAGGACGAATGACACATTCTTAATGCCCGTTTTATACATATTCTTTACGGCATTGCCGCCGCCACCGCCCACACCAATGACCTTGATGATATTGGCTTCCTCGGTAGGCAAGTCTAATGGCATAATATCGTTATCGTTCATATCGTATCCTGTATTTTATTTGTTGTTATCTTCATCATTCAAAAAGTCAGCGGCAAACTTCTCCACGTTACCGCTCACCGACTCGCTCACCGACTTTATCTTCTTCACAATTCCAGAGAAGAAACCGTTATTTCTAGCCTTCTGCGTCTCAGCTTGCAGCTTCGCCTTGCGCTCTTCAGCCTCCTTAATCTTCTGTTGGCGCAGAGCAGCAAGCTCCTCATCGCGCTTAGCCTGTGCGCTCTCACCATCGTCAGTAAAGAGGTCCATGGTCACGGCACGCTTCTCGTCTTCGGGTGCTATATCCATGGGCATCACACTCTGGCAGCAGCAATCGGTACCCTCCATGAGCAGACCCACGAGCACACCCTGTGTGCCTTGGTCGGGACGCTCCATCGTATTCCACTCCACCTTGGTCTCGGTCTTATAGGCCAGGCGAGCCTTGCTCAGTTGTGCCTTCTTGGCTATCGCCTCCTTGAAGCCCTTCAGGTTGATACCACCACCGCAGCACACCACGCCAGCCATCAGTTGCTTCTCGGTGTAGCCCGATGCCTTTATCTGATGGCATACATTAAGGATGATTTCCTCGAAGCGAGCCTCAATCACCTCCTGTACCTGACTCAGAGCGATGGTACGGTTATCGTCCAGCGTGATCTCTCCATCACCTTGCGCCAATAGTCCATACTCACATTTGATACGCTCGGCCTCCTGCTCATCCAATTGCAGCGAGCACAGGTCGCGGGTGATGTTCTGTCCGCCCATAGGAATCACGGTAAGGAAGCGCAAGCAACCGCCCTTGTATATAGACAGTGTTGTCGTGTCGGCGCCAAAATCCACGAGCACACATCCCTGACGGCGCTCATTCTCGGTGAGCAGCACATTGGCTGCCGCGAGGGGAGGTATAGATGTATCGGCAATGTTTATCTTGGCTATCTCAAAACTCTTGGCAGTGTTCTGCATTACCGATGTGCGTGCAAGGATGTTAAGGTAGTTACCCTCCACCTGTGTACAGTTTACTCCCACAGGGTTGTTCAGCAGGTTGTTGCCAATCTTATACTCCTGCGACACCATCAGCAACATGTCGTGACCCGGGTACTGCATCACAGCATTGGTCTCCTCCATGTCGGTCACCACCTCTTCGGTCACGCGGGTCTCCTCCTCGAAGGAGCGCACCACGGTATTGTGTTCAGAGTGTAGGGTATATCCACCTACACCCACATATACTTGTTCGATCGTCGCATTACAAAGCTCCGGTTCCAGGCAGTTGATAAGGTTCGACAGGCACTGAGCCGTTTGGTCGATGTTGTACACCACACCACGACGCACAAAGCCCGATGCCGGTTCGCTGGCGTAAGCCAGCACCTGCAAGCCACCGTCGGGTTGCTTGCGTCCTACGGCACCTGCAATCTTCGACGAACCGAGTTCGATTGCTACGATTAAGTCATTTGTTATCATATCCTGTATTTGATAAATCTGTTTATTTTTTTGTTCCTATCACTTGGTTGTTGTAGTCCAGGTTGATGCGCGAGTACTTGTTCCATCCCACCTGAGTCAGTCCCTTCTCGTAGAAGGTATACAGCTTGTCAAACTTGCTTGCATAGTTTCCGGGACGTCCCAGCACAATGGTGTGATCGCCCACACGAGGCGCCAGTTCGATCTCGCGAGCAGCAGTCACATACACCTGCGCAATCTGTGCTTTCCAGAATGCGTCGGCCTGTAAAAACTGCGCCAATTCCAACAATTCGTGACAAGCAAAGTTACGAGTGATATGTCCAGTTGCTACGGGCAGATACACCGCCTTCGAGATGCGCTCTATCACCTCACCCTCCTCGTCGATATAGTAGTTTTCACCATTGTTGGCAATCACATGCAGGATGGGGCGGCGGCACTCCACCTCTATGCCGAGGTATCCGCTCACGGTCTTGTAACACTCGCTCTTGCGCACCAGCGGTGCCGCATCCAGCGCCTTCTCAATAGCACGTAAGTTCACCTCCTCCATGAGTTTTCCCGTGGGGTCGAGGCCACTCTTGCGCAGCAGGGAAAGCACGTCATTCGTATTCATGTATCCCACCTCTGCACTATCGGCAATCTCCAACTTCACACCTTGACACACCTGGTCGGCAGGTTTGTTGGAAAACACGATAGCCCCCACTACGATGTAGGCTGCCAGCAGAGCGAGCACGATGGTTGAAATCCATTTCTTCATAAGGTCGAAGTCAAAATGTCTGTAATCTGCGATGCATAGTTCTCAATGTCTCCTGCGCCCAACGACACCAACACCTCGAGGTCATCCTTCATGGCCTCTACTGTTGCCAGCACCTCCTCCTTGCGTATCATTCTCTTCTCCACGTGAGCACCCAGGTTGTCGTAGATGAGTGCGCTCGTCACTCCCGGTATAGGCTCTTCGCGAGCAGGATAGATATCGGTAAGTATCACCTCATCGAAGAGTGAGAGACTCTCTGCAAATTCACGATAGAAGTCATTGGTGCGCGAGTACAGATGCGGCTGGAAGATCACCGTCACCTTGCGTCCGGCATAGAGCTCACGTATCGAGAGTGCGCTTTGGCGTATCTCGGCTGGGTGGTGAGCATAATCGGTGAGAAACACCTTCGCCTCGGTCTTCAACTTGAAGTCGAAGCGGCGCTCCACACCTCGGAAGGTCGCCATACCCTCGCGCAGTTCCTCGTCGGTCACGCCACAAAGCTGAGCCATCGCCATGGCAGCAATGCCATTATCGATATTGATGCTCAAGGGCACACCCAAGCGGATATCCTTCACGGTGCCTTGCGGAGATACAAAGTCAAACACAATCTCACCGCCACCGATACGCACATTCTCGGCATGATAGTCGCCCTGGTTTCGCGAGTAAGTGTACACACGCACACCCTCCTGTACACGCGGCTTTATCTCCAGCCCCTCATGAATGATGAGCGCTCCCTCAGGGTTGATGAGTGAGGTGTAGTGCTCAAAACTCTCCCAGTAGGCCTCGGGCGTACCGTATATGTCCAGATGGTCGGGGTCGGTAGAGGTTATCACCGACATATAGGGGCGCAACTGATGAAACGAGCGATCAAACTCATCAGCCTCAATCACCACATAGTCGCTCTTATCGCTCAACAGCAAATTGGTGCCATAGTTTTGCGATATGCCACCCAAGAAGGCCGTAGCTCCCACGTGCGAGTTGTAGATGAGGTGTGCAGCCATAGCCGAAGTGGTGGTCTTTCCATGTGTACCGGCAGCACACAAACCACGACGACTACGTGTAATGGTACCCAACACCTGGGCACGCTTCTGAATCTCGAAGCCCTGTTCGCTAAACCATACCAACTCGCTATGTGTAGCGGGCACAGCAGGTGTATACACCACCAACGTATGCTCCTTATCCTTGCAACTCTCAGGAATGAGTGTGCAGTCGTCCTCATAGTGTATGGCAGCGCCCTCGGCACACAGACGTTCGGTGAGCGCACTTGCCGTACGATCATAGCCAGCTACCACCTTGCCCAACGACAAGAAATAGCGCACCAAGGCACTCATACCGATGCCACCTGCACCGATGAAATATACCGATTTTATCGTATCAATGTTCATGTTCGTTTCTCCCTTAAGAACTAAATGAATATACCTTTCCTAACTAAGAATCTATTTTTATTTTACCGTTAATAGGTCTTTGTTATACTTTTCAGTTTATTTGAGGCTCTTTTTGGCATCTTTACTCTTCTTGATCTTGCAAATAGGCCACTATTTGCCGCACTCAAAAAGCGCAAATCTACTCAAAAAAATCTCACAACTAAACTTGAAATAAAATCCAAATAGATTCTTAGCCGCGAAGATACATAAAATAATTGACAATGAGCCATGCGCGCCCGACAATTATTTTAGGAATAATTCATTAAAAAAAGATGGCACTCTCCAATGTAGAGAGCGCCATCCTATATCATTTCTATCATTCGCGAGCCAATCATCCAGCCTCATCAACAAAGGAGGCGTAACAAATCCTGTGGCGTCGCCCCATCAAAGTAGCGTTGCACATCCATATCGGCCAGACATCGTTCTATGCTCGAGAGCTCATAGCGCACACCCACGAGTGCCTCCTCCAGAGCTACAGGCGATAGACTACCGATGAAGTCGCCCCCGAAAGAGCAGGAAGCAATCACGCCATTGCGTAACCTGACCGTCACCTCCACGGTGCCGCAGCGCAGACGCTCCTTACGGTTTACCAAGCACTCCTCCCCGGGGTCCTTTGCGTGCGATGTACCACCAGCGACGCTACGTTGGAAGGTCCACTCCTCCGTGGCAAACTTCTCACGGGCCATGCGAGCAATCTCTTCCAGCTGATGCGACCGCAACACATATTCGGCATCGCTATAGTTAGTCGATAGATGCCGCTCAAGCCTACACTTGAAATCCTCGATATCCGCCACATCTGGCAAGCACTCGCGCAGGTTCGTCACACGACTCCGCACCGAAGCGATACCCTTGGACTCCAATTTCCCTATAGGCGGGGTCAACGCCCTCTCCAGCACCTCGAGGTCCACGTCAAACATCAGTGTTCCATGCACCATGAGGCGATCCTTATACACCCTCTTGGCATACCCCGACACCTTATGTCCATCGACCAAGATATCGTTTCGTCCCGACAGTTCCGCCTCCACGCCCAACGACTGCAACGCATGCAGCATGTGGCGTGTATATTCAGGGTAGTCTCTATTGAGGTCGGCTGCGCGCCCCACGATGGTATAGTTCAGATTGCCCAGATCGTGATACACCGCTCCGCCTCCCGTGACCCTGCGCACCAATGCTATGTCGTTCTGCTTCAGATAGTCAAGGTCCACCTCGGCATAGGCATTCTGGTTGAGACCGATGATCACCGCAGGGCGGTTCTGCCATAGGAAGAAGAGCGGTTCATCGAGCGTCAGCTGCTGCAAGGCATACTCATCGAATGCCATATTGAAACATGGGTCTGTACTCTGATTCTTGAGATAGCGCATAGGGATAATCATAAATGAGGGCGCTTGCACACGCCCCCATTGTATAGTTTGTTATTTCATTCGATTCGCATCAATACTCATCGCCATAGCGTTCGCGGGTAATCTGTTCCAACGACTTACCACGTGTATTGGGGCATCCGATGACACCCACTACCAGCGAAATGAGCAGCAGTCCAATCATGCAATAGGCAGCCACGGTGAATCCTTCGCCATTCTCGCCATAGATGTAGGTAAAGGCCAATCCCCAAGCGGCAGAGAGTCCGCGCACCACAAAGAACATGAGTCCCTGCGCACCGGCACGGAACTTGGCCGGGAACAGCTCTGATCCCCACAAGGCATAGAATATCTGCACGGAGATACCGCCATTGATACCCCATAATATGGAGAACAGCCATAGAGCAGCCATATCATTCACACCACCAAGGATGACGAACCAGGTAGCCAACGCAGCCAACAGACCTAACACATAGAGCAACTTGTGCGACACACGGTCGATAAAGAACGATACACCAAATGTCACTACCACCACGATGACCCATCCCACACAGCTCAGCATGTTGGCATACTCATTGGTGAGTCCGCCCGCCGTCTCATAGATATGCGGTTGGAAGAATCCCATCACCGAGGCCACCAGGTTCCAGGTCAGGTAGATGACCGCCAGGTAGCAAGCAGTCTTCACCACCTTGGCATTGGTAAACAACAGCTTGAAGGCATGCATCAGTCCCGTGTCTTCACCCTTCGCCTTAGCGGCGTTGCGGGTCTCGGTCCACTCCTTGCTCTCCTCCAGCTTGCGTTGCATATTCCATGCGATGAAGGCCACCACGAAGAGTGAGAAGAACACCACACGTGAGCTGAACACATTCAGTGCATCTCCAGCCAGCTCCTTGCCTCCGATAAGATGTCCGATGCTCTCCACCCATCCAAACAGGTATCCACCAGGAGCAAACAGCATACCCAACAGCAGGATGATCATCGGTCCAAAGCCCCACGACATCTGCGAGATACAGATGTTACGGCCACGGTTGTTGACCTCTGAGCTTTCCGATATGTAGGTCCACGATGCCGGCACTCCGACACCTACCGATATACCTGTAACCAAGAAACCCGCCAGCAGCATGGGGAAGTTCACTGAGCACATCACCAGCAGCACACCCACCATATAGACCAGCAGGTTGTAGGTATATATAAACTTACGGCCATATTTGTCGGCCAGGAATCCACCGATGATAGCACCGATAGCAGCACCCAGACAGTTGGCACTGATAAAGTTAAGCCATCCAAGATGCACCTCCGACAGTCCCAAGTAGTTCTGCCATAAGGTGAGACCGCTGGCACCGGCCACGATAGCTCCGGCATCCAGATAGTTGGTGAGAGATACCGCAATGGTACTCTTCAAGCTATTACCTTTCTCTGACATAGTTTTCTCCTCTTATCGTTTGCTTGTTACTTCGGCCACATACTTGTCAATTTCTGCAATGAAGGCATCGCCCACGGGCACGTTGTTCTTCAGGCAGAACATGTCATACACAGCCTGCCAAGGCATTGCCTTCTGCTCTTCCATCACTGCAAGCAGCTTGTACCCCTCGCCAGCGAGCTCATACTGAGCCAGCAACTCGCGGGGCTCAAGCAACGCACGCAGCATGCACTTCTGTGCCGAGCGCGAACCGATGACATAGGCACCGATGCGGTTGATAGAGCCATCGAAGAAGTCCAATCCGTAGTGAACACGGTCCAGCGCACCAGCACGTACGATCTCTGAGAAGAGCTCCTGAGTAGGATCATCCATGATGGTCACATGGTCAGAGTCCCAACGTACGGGGCGCGACACGTGCAACATCAATTCCTTCACGAAGGGGAGCACAGCGCTCACCTTGTCGGCCGGACTCTCAGTGGGATGGTAGTGACCCGTATCGATGGTCAGTATCTTGTCGTTCTTGGCAGCATAGGCAGTGTAGAAGTCGTGCGAGCCTACGGTGAAACTCTCCAGTCCGATGCCAAACACCTTACCCTCGATACAATCCTTCATCATAGCCTGAGGCTTAGCGAATATCTCGTCGAGCGACTGCTTCAGCAGGTTGCGATACAGGGCATGGTTCACACTCACATCCTTGCATCCATCGTGCACCCAAAGGTTCATGATACAGGGGTCGCCCTGTGCCTCACCCATCGCGTTGGCAATGTCGCGGCAGCGCTTGGTGTGCTCAATCCAGAAATCGCGCACACCCTTGTCGGGGTTCGACAGCGAGAGACTGCCACTCTTCGGGTGCGAGAACGACGATGAGTTGAAGTCAAGCTTCGTGTTATGCTCCTTACCCCAATCAATCCAGCTTTGGAAGTGCTCCACAGTCACCTCGTCGCGGTCTACCACCTTGCCCTGGAAGTCGCCATAGATCTCGTGCAGGTTCAAACGGTGCTCACCAGGGATGAGCGATTTAGCCTTCAGCACATCTTGGCGCAACTCGTCGATATTACGTGCAGCACCAGGGAAGTCACCGGTCGACTGTATACCGCCCGACATGGCACCTGCCTGCACCTCAAAACCCTTCACGTCATCGGCCTGCCAGCAATGCATGCTCAAGTGAAAGTCCTGTAGCTGTTCCAGTACCTTATCTGTATCAATACCCAGAGCGGCATAACGCTCCTTTGCAATCTCATACGCTTTCAATATTAGCTCCTCTTTCATAATCAATAGATTTTATGGTTGTTTATTTTTAATTTAGCATTCAGCTATCAGCATTCAACATTCATCATTCAACATTTTCACCACGGATTTCACGAATTTTGTTTTTCCCATCAACACGATTCAAACACGAATTTAGACACGTTTACGCACTCGCTTGACTCGTGCTGGCCATCCGGATGGTTCCTTTAACCACTAACCGTTAACCCTTAACCAGCGACGCAGTCGCGATTAACCTTTAACCGTTCATCATTCAACATTCATCATTCAACAAACACCTTCAAGTAGTGCTCATATCCCTTGGCCCACGCCTCAGCATCTTGTGGTTCGAAGGTAGCCGTTTCCACCGAGTCGGCAATGAGTCGGCGCATGGCAGCAATGTCGCTCACCACGCCAGCCGCCTTGGCCTGCAACATGATGTTGCCAATCGCAGTGCACTCACTGGGGCCAGCCACCACGGGCACGCCCACTGCGTTGCATGTAAACTGGTTCAGCACATTGTTGCGCGATCCGCCACCGATTACGTGCAGAGCTTCGATGGGGCATGGTGCCATCTGCTGCAGGAATCCGAACACCTGACGATAGCGCAGTGCCAGACTCTCGAAGATGCATCGCGTCACCTCACCATAGGTCTGCGGCTCGGGCTGACCCGTCTCGCGGCAATAGCCACGGATAGCCTCCAGCATCGATGCCGGATTCGTGAAGCAGGGCGCGTCGGGGTTTATCACGCTGCGGAAGGCCGGTGCTGCCAATGCCGCCTCGATGAGTTCGCCATACGAGTAATTCTCTGTCCACTCCTTACGACAACGTTCCAGCAGCCACATGCCACATATATTTTTTAGGAATCGCGTGGTACCCTCCACGCCGCCTTCGTTCGTAAAGTTCTTGTCGAAACTCTCCTCGTTGATGATGGCCTCCTTCACCTCGATGCCCATCAGCGACCATGTGCCCGAGCTCAGGTAAGCGAAGCGCTCATTCATGGCCGGTACCGCAGCCACGGCCGACGCCGTATCGTGCCCAGCCACTGCTATCACCGGTATGGCACCCAGTCCCGTCTGTCGCTGCACCTCCTCGCTCAGCACCCCGATCTGTTCGCCAGGGAACACGAATCGGCCAAACTGGCTTGCCTTCACGCCACACACATCGAGCAGTTCCTGCTCCAGTTGTTTCGTGCGTGGGTTCAGTATCTGCGATGTCGAAGCAATAGTATATTCCGTCACCTTATTACCCGTGAGCATATACGAGAGTGCGTCGGGCATGAAGAGTATCGATTCGGCCGCCTGCATGGCACTATCACCCGCTTTGTGTAGCGTGTAGAGTTGGAACAACGAATTGAAGTTCATGAACTGGATACCCGTGAGCTCATACACCCTCTCCTTAGCAATGTGAGCAAAGTACTCATCCATGGCCCCCACCGTGTGCGGGTCGCGGTAGCAGTAAGGGTTGCGCAGCAGTCCGCCATCGCGACCAATGAAGGCAAAGTCTACGCCCCAAGTGTCGATACCCACCGAGCATATCTCTATGCCCTCGCGTGCCACCACTTTGAGGCCTCCGATGATTTCATTATATAAGGCATAGATATCCCAATAGAAGTGTCCGCCCGTTTCGATGATATGGTTAGGGAATCGCGTCAGTTCGCGCAGTTCGAGGTTGCCCTCCGAGAGTGTACCCAAGATGGTGCGTCCACTGGTAGCACCCAGGTCTACGGCAAAGAAATGTGTTTGTTTCATATCCTATATCATGGTTATTAGATTCTGTCAGTGCACATGCACCAACAAGTCGGTCAATGGTCTTCAAGCCACAAATATAGTACATTTTTTTTATCTTGCACTATTTTAAATTGAAAATTGAAAGTTGAAAATTGAAAATTGAGAGTTAACCATTAACCCTTAACCGATTTATTTATTGACCACGAATCTCACTAATCTAACGAATCTTTGCGAGTTGCTTCGCTCTCGCTTCCGTCTGGATGGTTCCTTTAACCTTTCACCTTTAACCTTTAACTAGCACTTGACGCAGCGTACGATGACGCGACGTTCATCGTGAAGGGTCGTAGCAAAGAGGTAGATATCACCACCATCAGAGATCTTCAAACGCTTGCGCAGCACCTCGGGACGCTCAGGAAAATTGCGCACGGCGAGATTGGCCTTCTTGACCTCGGAACAGAGGCGCTTGAGTTCATTTTTGCCGAATCCATCGGTACTTTTTACTTCGAAGATACGACCAGGGAACTCCTCTACAAGGAGGTCAGAGGTGTAGAGATGGGTGTTGCGATGGAGCTTCTTCAGCCCCCAACGCTGAGCGGGGAGACGAAAGCAGCCGGCTTTCATGAGCGAGCTATTGGGCTCATAGAGGTAGCGCTCCACGGTAGCGGTATAGGAACATTGGGCAGCAGCCTCATCGGCAGCAGTGTAGTGGAACGCCTGAAGCGTGGCGCCATGGAAGTTGACTGCATGGATGGTGGGCTCGGAGGTAGCGGCACCATCAAGGATGAGGAGCAGTTCCTTGCACTCATTGTTTACTGACACCACGTGCACCTCGCTCACAAAGCGGAGCTCGCGCAAGGCTTGAGAGATATCAAGCATGGGAGAGCACTTGATCATGACGCGCGAAGCCTTCTGCAACAACAGAGGTTCGAGGTGGCTGACATCGGGCTCGCAATCGCTCAATGCCACAACCTTGTTGCCCACACCATCGCGACGGGCAGGGTCTACAAAGATCCAATCGTGCGGAGGAAGTGTCGCTAAGAGGTCGGTGCTATTGCCATGAACCACGGTGATGGACTTTCCAAGCAGGGCAAAGTTGTGAGTAGCGATACGGCAGAGCTCTTCATTGCGTTCAATGTAGGTGGTAGCAGCAAAGCGGTCGGACATGTAGCTGCAATCGATACCAAAACCTCCAGTGAGGTCGGCCAGGCGCTGTCCTTCGATGAGTGATGCCTTGTAACGGGCTGTCACCTCGGAAGAACACTGCTCCATGGAGAGACGCACAGGATAGACGAGACCCTCGGTAGCGGCCCAAGCGGGGAGCTTGGTGGTGGCGATGCGGCGGCCTTCGATTTGGGTGGCAGCCACGCGCATATCGACCTGCGGATAGCGGGCTGCCTGCAGGGCAAGAGTACGCACGTCGTCGGTGGCGTGCTCACGGATGAAGGCTTGGGTATGAGGGTCAATCATAAGTGTGTGGTTTATCGGCAGCGAAGTTAGTGTATCGGACGGAATTGGCAAAATTTTGGGCATTAAAAAAACAGAGGCGCTACCATCACGGTAGCACCTCTGCAGGGGTCGAGGCAATGGGGCATTGCCTCTATTGAAGGGAGGGAATGTAATCTCCTAATTACTCCTCGCGGCGGCGGGGACGACGGTCGCCACGCTCAGCACGCTCGGGGCGCTCGCGACGGGGACGTGCGGGACGCTCCTCATAACCTTCGGGCTTCTCGAGAAGCACGCGGCGTGAGAGTTTGAACTTACCAGTCTTGGGGTCGATCTCGAGGAGCTTAACCTCCAACTCGTCGCCCTCCTGGATACCGGTCTCTTCCATGGTCTCGAAACGCTTCCAGTCGATCTCAGAGATGTGGAGCAAACCATCGCGACCAGCCATAAACTCTACGAATGCACCGTAGGGCATCACGCTACGTACCTTACCGGTGTATACCTCACCAACCTCGGGAACGGCTACGATAGCACGGATCTTAGCGAGTGCTGCATCGATAACCTCCTTGCAGGTACCAGCAACCTCAACCTTACCTACGCCGTCAACCTCATCGATAGAGATGGTAGCACCAGTCTCCTCCTGCATACCCTGGATGATCTTTCCACCCGGGCCAATAACAGCACCGATGAACTCCTTGGGAATGGTGAGTGATACGATACGGGGTGCGTGGGGCTTGAGGTCCTCACGGGGCTCAGCGATGCACTCAGTGATCTTGCCGAGGATGTGGAGACGTGCGTCACGTGCCTGGTAGAGAGCCTTCTCGAGAATCTCGTAAGAAAGACCGTCGCACTTGATATCCATCTGGGTAGCGGTCAAACCATCAGCAGTACCGGTGGTCTTGAAGTCCATGTCACCCAAGTGATCCTCGTCGCCGAGGATGTCGCTCAATACAGCATACTTCTCTTCGCCGGGGTTCTTGATGAGACCCATAGCGATACCTGAAACCGGCTTGCGGATGGGTACACCAGCGTCCATGAGAGCGAGGGTACCAGCACATACGGTAGCCATAGAAGATGAGCCGTTTGACTCGAGGATATCTGATACTACGCGTACGCAGTAGGGATAGTCGGCAGGAAGAACCTCCTTCAAGCCACGCCATGCGAGGTGGCCGTGACCAATCTCACGACGGCCTACGCCGCGCTGTGCCTTAGCCTCACCAGTAGAGAAGGGGGGGAAGTTGTAGTGGAGGAGGAAACGCTCGCGTGACTGGTTGAGTACGTCGTCGATGATCTTCTCATCAGACTTGGTACCGAGAGTCACTGTAGTGAGTGACTGAGTCTCACCACGGGTAAACACAGCTGAGCCGTGAGGACCGGGCAAGTAGTCAACCTCGCACCAGATGGGACGGATATCGGTAGTAGCACGACCATCGAGACGCTTGCCCTCATCGAGGATGCAACGACGCATAGCGTCCTTCTCAACGTCGTGGTAGTAGCGGTTGATGAGTGAGAGCTTCTCAGCGAGTTCATCAGCATCCATTTCAGCGTGAGCCTCAGTGTAAGCAGCCTTGAACTCCTCGCGCACAGCCTCGAAAGCCTCAGCACGAGCGTGCTTGTCGCGGTTACCCTCAGCAGCGATAGCGTAAGCCTTGTCATAGCAAGCAGCCTTCACCTCAGCGCGGAGATCCTCGTCGTTCACCTCGTGGCAGTACTCGCGCTTAACGGTAGAGCCTACAGCCTCCATGAGCTCAATCTGAGCCTGGCACTGTACCTTGATAGCCTCGTGAGCAGCCTTCAAAGCCTCCAAGAGGTCGAGCTCTGAAACCTCCTTCATCTCACCCTCAACCATCATGATGTTGTCGATAGTAGCACCTACCATAAGGTCCATGTCGGCCTTCTCGAGCTGTGCGAAGGTGGGGTTGATAACGAACTCGCCATCGATGCGTGCTACGCGTACCTCAGAGATGGGGCCGTTGAAGGGGATATCTGATACGGCCAAAGCAGCTGATGCTGCAAAGCCAGCCAATGCATCGGGCATGTCAACACCGTCAGCAGAGAAGAGGATGATGTTAACGTATACCTCAGCGTGATAGTTGTCGGGGAAGAGGGGGCGCAAAGCGCGGTCAACCAAGCGACATGTGAGAATCTCATTGTCCGAAGCTTTACCCTCGCGCTTTGTGAAGCCACCGGGGTAACGGCCAAATGAGGCATATTTTTCTCTGTACTCAACCTGTAAAGGCATAAAATCTGTTCCGGGAACTGCATCTTTGGCGGCACATACAGTAGCCAACAACACGGTGTTACCCATGCGGAGCACTACAGAGCCGTCGGCCTGCTTGGCCAATTTCCCGGTTTCCAACGTGATGACTCTTCCGTCGGGGAGAGCCACTGATTTTGTAATCGGATTCATCTTAACTTATTAATATATATTACGTCTAAATTGATATTTCAATCCAAAAATCGGGCAAAGATACGAATAAGTGAGCGAAAAACAAAGAATTACGAATGAAAGTCGAGAAAATATTTGTATTTTTATATATCTTTGCGCCCAAAATCAAAACAAAATGATGAAAAAACTGCAAAATATCCTTATTCTGACCGCTTTACTCGTAGCGGCAAGCTGCACGAAGCAGCCCATGGCAACCATCGAAGGTGTCATCACTGAAGCAAACGAAAAAACACTGTATCTCGACTTCCTCGGAGTGACGAAGGCAAGCGTGTGCGACTCAGCCAAGTTGGATGCCAATGGTAGCTTCCGCTTTCAGGTTCCCGCGCCCGAGTGCTTCGACTTCTACCGTTTGCGCATCGGCAAGGAGATGATATACTTGTCGGTAGACTCTACCGAGACCTTGCGCGTTGATGCAGCACTACCTACCATGAGCATCGCCTACAATGTAGAGGGCTCAGAGGACAACCTGATGCTGAAGAAGCTGGTACATAAGCAGAGCGAACTGCAGAGCAACGTACTGAAGGTGTCGCGCAATGCCGGTGCCGAGATTGGCACAGCCAGCCAGCGTATCGACACATTGGTGGCAAACTACAAGAAAGAGGTGCGCATGGAGTACATATACCCCGACCCCGGTAAGCCCTATGCTTATTTTGCTTTGTTCCAGCGCTTGGGCGGAGTACACATCTTTGACCCCAACCTCACCCGCGACGATATCCGCTGCTTTGCTGCCGTAGCTACCAACATGGACCTCTTCTACCCCGAGGCAGAGCGCACCCGCAACATCAAGGGCATCGCACTCAATGGTATGAAAAACATTCGCCCTGCGCAGCCCATCGACCTGAGCGCATTGCAAGATAAGATTGTAGAGACATCCATCATCGACATCGCCCTGCCCGACATCGATGGCGCCACTCGCCGTCTTACCGACCTCAAGGGCAAGGTAGTAATGCTCGATTTTACCGTGTATGGCCACGAGCAGTCGGCCGCACGCATCATCATCTTGCGCGAACTATATAAGAAATATGCCGATGAGGGCCTCGAAATCTACCAGGTGAGCCTGGATAGCAACGAGCACTTCTGGAAGACTGCTGCCGACAACATCCCCTGGGTGTGTGTACGCGACAGTGAGGCACCCTATAACCAAGCAGCCAACCTTTATGGTGTGCGCGAGCTACCCACCTACTTCTTGATAAACCGCGCCAACGAACTGGTAAAACGCGACACAGCAGTGAAAGACCTCGAAGCAGAGATACAGCAACTGCTGAAGGAATAAACAAAAAGAAGCACTCGCCTGAGTGCTTCTTTTTTTTGCTATTGGCTGTTAGCTATTGGCTGTTGGCCGCGGCCAAGGACTCCGCGATGCCAGGGTTCCCTCTCCTTAGGAGAGGGTTAGGGTGAGGCCCCACCCTACTTATAACCCTCCACCATACGGAAGAGGCGGTTCCAGCGGATCTTGCCATCAAACCAGCCGCGATCCTTGTCGAGCGAGAGCCAGATGAGGATGGGCTTACCCACGATATGATCTTCGGGCACAAAGCCCCAGAAGCGTGAGTCGAGGCTGTTGTGACGATTGTCACCCTGCATCCAGTAGTAGTCCATGGTGAAGGTGTACTCAGTAGCCTCAGCACCATTGATATAGATCTTGCCGTCACGAACCTGCAAGTCGTTGCCCTCGTATACGGCGATAGGACGCTCGTAGAAGGGAAGGTTGTCGAGTGTGAGAGCGATGGTTTCGCCACGCTTGGGGATCCACAGAGGACCATAGTTATCGATGCTCCAGCCCGTATGCTTATTTACAGGGTAGAGCCCCTCGCCATGTGCCTCAAGGTAGGGAGTGATGCTATCCACCACTTCGGTGTGCTGGCTCAGCACCTGCACAGCCTTCTGCGTGAGAGGAAGCATGTAGAGGGTGCTATTGGCATTGTGGTTGATGAGGTCCTCCTTGCTGATGCCTGCCTCGCGACGCAGCTTCTCGCTGATGGGGCGCTTGGTGTTGACGTAGTAGGTATACTGCACATTATCGGGTTCCTTATTGGCCACACCATCCAGATAGATAATCTTATCTTTAATCTCGAGGGTCTGTCCGGGCATGCCCACACAACGCTTCACATAGTTCTCGCGGCGGTCCACAGGGCGCCAGTCGACCTTGCCAAACACCTCGGGGTGGGCAGCAATGTACTTGCGACCCTTAGCCAGGAACTTATCGTAGGCTACGCGCTCCTCGACAGCCGTCAAGCTATCCACAGCAGGGTATTGGCCACGGTTGAGCTCCACGCTGATGTCGCTCACCATCTTATAAAAGTCATTGGCGGCAAACTGCGGGTTGCTCACGATGGTGTCGCCCGTGGGGTAGTTGAACACGACGATGTCATTGAGCTCTACGTCGCCCAATCCCTTCACACGCTCGTAGGGCCACTGGGGCCACTCGATATAGCTCTTACCTCCCGTCACAGGCATGGTATGCTGGGTCAGCGGCATGGTAAGAGGCGTATTGGGCTTACGCGGGCCATACGACACCTTGCTTACGAAGAGGTAATCGCCTACGAGCAACGACTTCTCGAGCGAAGAGGTGGGGATGGTATAGTTCTGAAAGAAGTAGATGTGCACAAAGTACACCGCCACGAGGGCAAACACGATAGCATCTACCCAGCTCATCACACTGCGCACGGCAGCGCTCTTAGCCGTCTTCCACCAGGTCCAAGGGATCAACTTGGTGATGTAGGCATCGAAGAGGAAGGGCACCACGACAAGGCCCCACAAGCTCTTGATCCACAAGAGGAACAAGAGGTACAGAGCTATCACGACACCACACTTTATCCACTGCGCAGCAGTGGCTTGCTTTAGTCTATTCATACGTATTCAGACCCTTAAAAATTAAACAAATCACTCATGCCCAACATACCCTCGTGTGTAGCGGTATATTCAGCAGCGAGCACAGCACCCAGAGCAAAGCCACGGCGGCTCTTGGCATCGTGCGTGATGGTGATGCTATCGGCCTCCGAGTCGTAGCGGATACTGTGAATACCCGGCACCTCGCCCTCACGGATAGAGCTCACGGGGAGTTCATCAGCAGCGCACTCGGTAGTTCCGCTCAGGGTACCATCGGCAGCGAGCAGTGTGCCCGGCACCCAGCGCTCCTTGCGGTCGAGGTTCTCGAGAATACCCTCGGCCAGCGTGATGGCTGTGCCACTGGGAGCATCAAGCTTATGTATGTGATGAGTCTCGCTCATGCTCACGTCATATTCATCGAAGCGGTTCATGAGCTTGGCCAAATACTTGTTAACAGCTGAGAATACAGCCACGCCAAGGCTGAAGTTTGACGACCAGAAGAGGGTCTTGCCCCCCTCGGTGCAGAGGTTGCGCACCTCGTCGCCATGCTCCTCGAGCCAGCCCGTGCTGCCCGACACCACCTTCACGCCTGCAGCAAAAGCCTTCATATAGTTGTCGTATGCCACCATGGGGTTGGTAAACTCAATAGCCACGTCGGCACTCTTAAAAGCGTCAGAGGCAAAGTCCTCCTGGTTGTTGATATCGATGATGCTCACGATCTCGTGACCGCGTTGCAAGGCAATCTGCTCAATCATCTTGCCCATCTTACCATAACCTATCAATGCTATTTTCATTTCTATTTCGTTCGGTTTGTTATACTTGAAATCCGTCTCATTTTTGTCGTTAGAGACATGCAAAAGTACAGTTTTTTTGTTTAATATATGGCAACTATTCTCTTTTTTTGTACTTTTGTGAGTCTTTAAGTGGATTTTATGGAGAAGAAACGCATTATCATTGTAGGTCCGGCCTACCCTTATCGTGGGGGAATTGCCGACTTTAACGAGCGATTGGCACGTGAGTTTCAGCGCGAGGGACACGAGGTGACCGTGTACACCTTCACGTTGCAGTACCCGGGATTCCTTTTCCCTGGCAAGACGCAGTACTCTACCAGCCCAGCTCCGAGCGACCTCACCATCGTGCGCAAGGTGCACTCTGTGAACCCCTTCAACTGGATCAAGGTAGGCCGCGAGATACGCCGCCAGCGCCCCGACCTGGTGATGGTACGCTTCTGGCTCCCCTTCATGGCTCCCTGTCTGGGCACCATAGCCCGCATCATCCGGGGTGACAAACGCATACAGGTAGTGTCATTGCTCGACAATGTGGTACCGCACGAGCACCGCATCGGCGACAAGGTGTTTGCCCGCTACATGATCAAGTCGGTAGGCGGCTACGTAGCCATGTCCGAGTCGGTACTGGCCGATGCCAAGAGCTTCGACGACACCAAACCCTTTGCCCTCACTCCCCATCCACTCTATGACAACTTCGGCGACAAGGTTTCGCGCGAGGAGGCCATCGCCCACCTCGGACTCGATGCCGACACACGCTACGTGTTATTCTTCGGCCTCATCCGCGACTACAAGGGACTCGACCTCCTGCTACGTGCCTTTGCCGACGAGCGTCTGCGCAACAAGAACACCAAGCTCATCGTGGCGGGCGAGTTTTACAGCAATGCCGAGTTCTACGAGAAGCTCGAGCAGGAGCTGGGCGTATCCGAGCACATCGTATGGTACAAGGAGTTTATCCCTGCCGACCAGGTGCGCTACTTCTTCGCTGCTGCCGACCTCGTGGCGCAGCCCTACAAGACCGCTACGCAGAGCGGCATCACACAGATTGCCTACCACTTTGAGCGCCCCATGCTGGTGACCAACGTGGGCGGACTTGCCGAGATTGTTCCCCATGGTAAGGTAGGCTACGTGGTGCAGCCCGAGGCAGCCGACATTGCCAATGCCCTGGTCGACTTTGTTGACAACCACAGCGACGCCGACTTCCGCGAGGGCATCCTCGAGGAGAAGACCAAGTATGCCTGGAGCAATATGACGGCCGCCCTCACCAACGTAGGCGCCCAAACCCTCACCCACCGCTAATCACCATCGGCATGCGTGTACTCATCATCAACTCCACCGAGCGTCAGGGCGGACCTGCCATCGCGGCCTACCGCCTCACCGAAGCCTTGAAGAACAACGGCATCAAGGCCAAGATGTTGGTACGCAGCAAGAGCACAGGGCAGGTGACCACCGTGCTCGCCGAGCACAGCCTGAGCAGCCACCTGAGCAAATGGTGGGAGAAAGGCTCCATCCTGCTGCACACGCACTTCCGCCGCAACCGCATATACTCCATCGACTTCGGCCACTCCGGCACCGACATCACCGAGCTGCCCGAGTTCAAGCAAGCCGATGTGATACACCTGCATTGGATCAACGATGGCATGCTCTCCCTGGCCTCAGTAGAGAAGATCATCGCCTCGGGCAAGCCCATCGTGTGGACCCTGCACGACATGTGGCCCTTCACGGGAGTGTGCCACTATGCACACGACTGCGACCACTACACCAGCCACTGCCACGACTGTCCGCAGCTCAATAGCCGCAAGCACCGCGACATGGCTTTCCGCATCTTCGACCGCAAGGCCCAGATGCTTCAGGGCAGCCGCATCCAGTTCGTGGCATGCAGCCATTGGCTGGGCAACATGGCCAGCAACAGCCACCTGTTTGCAGGTCGCCACATCCTAAGCATCCCCAACCCCATCAACATCAACCTCTTCCGTCCCCGCTCGCGCAGCCAAGCCCGCGAAGCCTTAGGTCTGCCCCAAGGCAAGCGCCTGGTACTCTTCAGTTCGCACTCGCTCACCGATGAGCGCAAGGGCTTCCACTACCTGAAGGAGGCCACCAAGCGCCTCGCAGCCGAGCACCCCGAGTGGTGCGACAAGCTGGGCATCGTGCTCATCGGCAAGAACATCGATAGCTCCATGTACCGCGACATCCCCTTCGAGGTGCACCAGCTCAACTACGTGGCCGAGGAGAAACGCCTGGTCGACGTATACAATGCCGTCAACATCTTTGCCATCCCCTCACTGCAGGACAACCTGCCCAACACCATCGTAGAGGCCATGGCCTGCGGCATCCCCTGCATCGGGTTCAATGTAGGTGGCATCCCCGAGATGATCGACCACCTGCACAATGGCTATGTGGCCGAGTACAAGAATGTAAACGACTTTGCCCAGGGCATCCACTGGCTGCTCACCGAGGGCGAATACGAGCTACTCAGCCGCGAGGCATCGCGCAAGGCAGCCAACACCTATGGCGAAAACAACATCGCCATGAAATATATAAGTATATATAATAGGATGACAGGAAAGAACGTGTAATGTCGAAAGATTAACGATGACGAATAAAGGTTAACGGTTAATGGTTAAAGGTTAACGGAGCCAGCCAAAAGCCAAAAGCCCGTAGACTGCTGACCATTGACAATAAAAAGAAACGAAGTTTATTAATCATAAATCATAAGAAACCATGTTTGCAAAAGAAACCTACATCCGCCGCCGTCAACAGTTGAAGGACACCTTGAAGAGCGGCCTGTTGCTGTTCCTCGGCAACGACGAATGCGGCATGAACTATGCCGACAACACCTACCATTTCCGTCAGGACTCTACGTTCCTCTACTTCTTCGGTTCCGACTATGCCGGTTTGGCAGCCGTGATCGACATCGATGAGGACCGCGAGATCATCTTCGGCGACGAGCTCACCATCGACCACATCGTATGGATGGGTACCCAGCCCACCATCCGTGAGAAGAGCGAGCGCGTAGGCATCCGCGAGACCCTCCCCATGGGCGAACTCAAGAACTACCTTGACCGCGCAGCAGCCAAGGGTCAGCCCATCCACTACCTGCCCCCCTACCGTGCCGACCACAAGCTCTGGTTGCAAGAGCTCCTGGGCAAGCAGGCATCCGAGGTAGCCGTAGGTTCATCAGTGCCCTTCATCCGCGCCGTGGTAGAGCAGCGCAGCTACAAGAGCGAAGAGGAGATTGCACAGATCGAAGAGGCTGTAAACACCAGCGTTGAGATGCACGTCACCGCCATGCGCATGGCACGTCCGGGCATCAAGGAGAGCGAGATTGCCGCAGCAGTCACCGAGGTGGCCATGCGCAATGGAGGCAACCTCTCATTCCCCGTCATCGCTACCATCAACGGACAGACCCTCCACAACCACTGCCACAGCAACGTATTGCAAGAGGGCCAGCTCTTCCTGCTCGATGCCGGTGCTGAGAACGGCATGCACTATGCCGGTGACCTCACCTCTACCATGCCCGTGAGCACCCACTTCACCGAGCGTCAGAAGGTGGTATACGATATCAACCACCGCGCCTACACCGCCGCCGTCAACGCCCTCAAGCCCGGCGTACCCTTCCGCGACGTACACATGATTGCCGTTACCGAGATTGCCAAGGGCATGAAGGAGCTCGGCCTCCTCAAGGGCGATCCTGCCGAGGCAGCACGCGTGGGCGCCTACGCCCTCTTCATGCCTTGCGGCCTGGGCCATATGATGGGTCTCGACGTACACGACATGGAGAACCTCGGCGAGGTATGGGTAGGCTACGATGGCCAGCCCAAGAGCACCCAGTTTGGTTTCAAGTCATTGCGTCTTGCCCGCAAACTCGAGCCCGGCTTCGTGTTCACCGTTGAGCCCGGTATCTACTTCATCCCCGAGCTCATCGACAAGTGGCGTGCCGAGAAGATGTTTACCGACTTCATCTGCTACGACAAGCTCGATGCATGGAAGGACTTCGGCGGCATCCGCAACGAAGAAGACTACCTCATCACTGCCGACGGTGCCCGCCGCTTGGGTAACCACAAGCCCAGCAGCGCCGAGGAGATCGAAGCTGAGCGTAACCGTTAATTTCTAAAGTCGTATACGACACGTAAAGCATGAGGGTGCAAGAATCATCTTGCACCCTCATTGTTATCTATAAGGCGTTGAGCTTATCAAAGTCCGAAAGCCTCGCGCACCTTATCTACGTAGTCGAGCTTCTCCCATGTGAAGAGCTCTACGGTAACATCCTTGTCACCCTCGTAGCGTGAGCGGAAGCTCTTGGTCACCACCTCGGGCTTGCGACCCATGTGGCCATAGGCAGCAGTCTCGGTGTAGATGGGGTTGCGCAACTTGAGGCGCTCCTCGATAGCCTTGGGGCGGAGGTCAAAGAGTTCGTCAATCTTCTTGGCAATCTCGCCGTCGGTCATGTTCACGCGGCTGCGACCATAGGTATCCACGTAAATGTTGATAGGCTTAGCCACACCGATAGCGTATGACACCTGCACCAGCATCTCATCGGCCACGCCAGCAGCCACGAGGTTCTTGGCGATATGACGAGCAGCGTATGCAGCACTGCGGTCCACCTTACTGGGGTCCTTACCACTGAAGGCACCACCACCGTGAGCACCCTTACCACCGTAGGTATCTACGATGATCTTACGGCCAGTGAGACCAGTGTCGCCGTGAGGGCCACCAATCACAAACTTACCTGTGGGGTTCACATGATAGGTGATATTGTCGTTGAAGAGTGCCAACACATCCTCGTTTGTGATGCCAGCGATGACGCGAGGCATGAGGATCTCGATCACATCCTGGCGGATCTGAGCCAACATCTCCTCGTCGGCCTTGAGCTGAGCCTCCTTGCTATTGTCGGCAGGAGCCACGAACTCATCGTGCTGAGTAGACACTACGATGGTGTCGATGCGCACGGGTTTGCCATTGTCATCATATTCGATAGTCACCTGGCTCTTCGCATCGGGGCGGAGGTAAGTCATCACCTTGCCCTCGCGACGGATGTCGGCAAGCACCTGGAGGATGTTGTGTGCCAGGTCGAGTGAGAGCGGCATGTAGTTCTCAGTCTCGTTGGTAGCATAACCAAACATCATACCCTGGTCTCCCGCACCCTGATTCATGGGGTCTTCGCGCTCTACGCCACGGTTGATGTCGGCGCTCTGCTCATGGATAGCCGAGAATACGCCGCATGAGTTACCCTCAAACATATATTCGCTCTTGGTGTAACCAATCTTGTTGATCACCTCACGTGCGATGAGCTGCAGGTCAACGTATGCACTTGTTTTTACTTCACCGGCAATGACTACCTGTCCGGTGGTTACCAATGTTTCGCAAGCTACCTTCGAGTTGGGGTCATAGGCCAACAACTTGTCCAGTACAGCGTCCGATATTTGATCGGCCACTTTGTCGGGGTGTCCTTCAGACACCGATTCGGATGTAAACAGATATCCCATTAGTATACGTGTTAAATAAGTTAAACATTCAACGTAAATGGGGGATAGCGGAGAGAGAATGCACACAGCGAACGCGGTATATTTTAGCATTTTTTACTGTGGTTGCAAGCAGCTCAAATCTATCCACCTTGAATTTCGGTGCAAAGGTACTACATTTCGAGCAAATCGCAAAATCTCAGCGGCTAAAAGGAAGAAACGAAATGAAATATCTCGATTTACGAAACACTAACCCTAAACACTTATCATGGGAATGGTTGTTTTGAGTACTGGGGTGTGGGGCTGTCATTACACCGAGGGGGTGAGGAAGACTCGCCAGCGACCGTTGTCATCACGGGTGATATATCCCTTCTCCTGCAATGCGGTAATCATCTTCTGCAATGCAGAGCGGTTGATGCCCGTTTCTTCTTGCAGATATGCCTGTGTGGCCTGGTCTTCTCGTTGCATTGTCCGCTATGTATATACGCTACTTGAAAAAGTGGTCAATTGACCACCATTTTTGGTGGCAAATGCACGACAAAGAGATGGATTGACCAAATAAACTCCTACTTTTTCTTCTTTCGTCTTGTCTTCAGTATGTTCAAGAACGCTTTCTATTCATCTCCCACAGATGGCCACTGATTGTCACTGATTATTTCTTTTTGTCAACGCGCCAGCAAACGAGTGTAACATAAGTTTACTTAATGTTACCCCACGAGTACAGCAAGCGAAGGCAACAGGTTGTCAACGCGATTTCACTGATTGCACTGATTTTACGGTTTATTTTCTCTCACAGAGTGTTTTTTTCTTTGGCACACAGAATTCACAGACTTTTGCGAGTTGCTTCGCCCTCGCTGCCATCCGGAACGCAAACACTCGGCTATATCCGACAGCTGCGAGCGAAGCAATGCAGCCAATTCTGTGTAAGTGTATGAGACCTAAAACATTCGTCTGTGTGGGGCTTATGCAGAGGTCTATATACGAACAATGGGAACCAGTTGGCTCCCATTGTTCTGTGTTAGTATCCACTCTTAACTCTTCACTTTTAACTCTTAACTCTAAAAGTGATGCCGTCTACCGCTACCACCAGCAGCAGGGGGAGCAGCAGCAACAGGTTGCGGAGGGACTTCTTCTTAAGAAAACCCAGAGGTAACAGTGGATTACAAATCCACTATTTTCTAACACTCGGCTACACCTTGTTCGTAGAGATATTCGGGTGCAAAGTCTGCACCGTTTTCCCATTCTATAGTATTGAACTTAATACTGAATCGTTTGAAGTAGTCAATATCTCTGAGTGGTACGAAGACCTCTCCGTTCAAGGACTTGGCCAAATCTACCACCTTCACGGTATGATTATTAAACCATAGTTTAATGCGGTAACCATTGAGGTATTCCGCTTTTACAACTTCGAGAAACATAGCAGATATTATTTAAGGGGTTCGATTTTCTCCAATGCGCCACCACGCTGTGCACGCATCCAATTATCCATCAGTTCCTCTCGATGCAAGTCGAGCCATTCCAGCACTAACCGCAAGGCTCGTCCAGGCATTTCACCCTTTACCACTCCGTCATTTATGCTTACCGTAACTTTGTAATCGCCATACCAAGCATGGAAATGTGGTGGATTGTGGTCAGAAAAGTTCATTAGGATATATATCCCATAGAAGAAACTGATTTGTGGCATATTTTTCAACTTTAGTCTTTTACTTTGCGAATATACAACATTTTCTTTTAAAACACAAATACCCGCAAATAGTCCCATAAATTATCGTAAATAAAATCTTGTTTCTGTGTTAGTATCCACTCTTAACTCTTCACTTTTAACTCTTAACTCTAAAAGTGATGCCGTCTACCACCACCAACAGCAGCAGGGGGAGCAGCAACAACAGGTTGCGGAGGGGCTTCTTCATGGGGATGAGTGTTTTGAGTGTAGGGGTTAGGGGACTCTTCTAAATTATTTCAGCGTGATGCTCTTCCAAGTATGTCCTGCCCATGTGTTGGTTTCAAGGTTAGGAATTAGCCTTTCATCTTCAACTGCTACCTGGTCCCTATTGAGAACAAGTTCACAGCCTCCATCAACATAATAATCCACATCCTTAAACGCGTCTTCTCCGACAAAAGTAACCACTGATCCAAATATAATCTTTTC
>JAFZFZ010000019.1 GCA_017557005.1 Bacteroidaceae bacterium
ATTCGTGATATTCGTGTTATTCGTGGTCAAAAATAATAAACAAGTATATGAGTGTTTTTTCGAACACGAATCGTACGAATCTAACGAATCTTTGCGAGTTGCTCCGCTCTCGCTGCCATCCGGAAGGCCAATTGTCAAATAACCAAATTGTAAATAAATAGTAAATAGTAAATTGTAAAATTGTAAATTACAGCTATGAAAATCAACTGGAAAGAAATCATCAAGCTACTTATCACCGTGCTCACCGCCATTGCAGGTACCCTGGGTGTAATGAGCTGCACGATGTAGCAAAAGAAAGGCCGCCTACCCTGATATGTGTAGGCGGCTTTGCGTTCTTTGCCTATCCTTCGACGGCAACGCTTTGCGCTACGCGGACTTTTCATCGGAAAAATTTGTCGTCTTAGGACGTATATATTACCTTTGTATCACTGCACTAACAAACATGACTACACACCATGAACAGACTGATGACGCTACTGATATCGCTGCTGGGCCTGCCGCTATGGGCACAGGCAACTGCTGACAATGCTCTGACCATCCGCCTCAATGCGGACTTTGCCCTGTGCCATGCACCGGAGGTGAACGTGGACGAACTGCACATAGGCATCCTGAAGGATAACCTGGCCACGCTGAAGGCGGTGACCCCTGCCCCGATCTATGAGCAGCTGGCAGGCAGCACCCTCTACTACAGACCCGAGGAGATAGGCCTGTGCTACGTGGCTGAGGAGGGATGCCGAGGGGTGGTAGCGGGCTGCAACCTAAGGGCGGTGGCCGACTCGGTGGCAAAGAATGCGCCCAGCTACATCGTCAACATCTATGCCCGCAAGCTTTACCATGAGGTCCTGAGCGAGGCTCAGCGCAAGGCCATAGAGGAGCAATACGAGAGGGTACGCGCCCGGTATGAGCGGGTGTATTGGTCGGACGGCACGAAGCTCGTCGGCAACCGGGTGGCCCACGCCACGGCTGATGCAGCGACCTACTTTGCTGAGCTGAGCGAGGCTTACCTGGGGACAAACGACTACTACCCCTTCGACAGGGAGGAACTGGAGCGATTCGACGAGGGGGGATATACCCTCATGACGGAGATATGGGGGATGGTGGAGAGCCCCGCCAACGCGGATGGCATCAGTATGCCGCCACCATCGCTGAAGCAGCACCTGCAACGCAGGGTGAGCGAGCTGGACCCCTACTACCGAAAATACCTGGACGCTAACGGTATGCCCATCGTGGCATCGCGCTTCGTGGCCGACAGCGCCTTGGTGCAAGCGAAGAAGATCATAGTGGCCATGCTGGAGAAGATACCCGAGGCGCAGGAGCACATGCTGGCGGCACACTTCAGAGTGGGCATCATAGGCAACAACGAGAACGTGACCGACATGCCGGAGTACCGTATCATGCCCAAGATGTGGCCGCAGACCGACTGGGATGCACGCGGAAGGGGCTATGGTGCCACGTGGATGATTCCGCTCATGAGCTGCGGCGAGGAGAATATCATCATGATAAACCGTCGCGAGCGCTACAGACGGGAGAGCATCATGGTGCATGAGTTTGCCCACAACGTGGAGTTTGGCTTGCGCAGGTATCACACGGAGTTTTGCCAGGCGCTGGACGCGGCATTCAAGCATGCCGTGGACAACAACCTGTGGTGCGACAAGCGGGGCCGACCTACCTACTCGAGAGACAACGTGTCGGAGTACTTCGCCGAGGGGGTGCAGGCGTGGTTTGACACCTGCCGCATGATAGTGGACATCGATGGCGAGGACACGATGCTGAAGTACCGCGAACAGCTCAAGGTGTATGACCCGATGCTGTATGACGCGCTGCAGATGGTGATGCCAGAGCGCAAGCTCACGGGATACCACTTCAACTACGAGTACTAATAAGGGCGAGAAGCAGAACTTTAGAAAGTACTCCTCTAGGGGAGATAAACCTCCCCTTCGTCGCAACCGACGCTAATGCTCCGCGTCGGCGCTGAGAAATATCAAAGCAAAGCTTTGTATTTCGCTCGTTTCTTCGTACCTTAGCAGCAAAATAAAACGAATGAAGATGAAACAGAAGATTGTATTTGCTACCAACAATGCGCATAAGTTGGAGGAGGTGGCTGCCATGCTGGGCGACGCCTACGAGGTGCTGAGTCTGCGCGCCATCGGATGCAACGAGGATATACCCGAGACGGCCGACACCTTTGCCGGCAACGCGATGCTGAAGGCTCGCTACGTGAAGGAGCACTATGGATACGACTGCTTTGCTGACGATAGCGGACTGGAGGTGGATGCGCTGGGAGGTGCTCCGGGCGTGTATAGTGCCCGCTACAGCGGTGGCGGCTCGGAGGAGAACATGGCGAAGCTGCTGCAAAATATGGCCGAAGAAAATGAGCGCGGCGCACAATTTCGCACGATTATCGCGTTATTAATAGGTGAGGACTCGCAGCTGTTTGAGGGCATCGTGCGCGGACACATCACCCGCGAACGCAAGGGCGAGGGTGGCTTTGGCTACGACCCCATATTCGTGCCCGAGGGGTATGACCTCACCTTTGCCGAACTGGGCAGCGAGGTGAAGAACCGCATCAGCCATCGCGCCAAGGCGGTGGAGCAGCTGGTGGTGGCACTGAAACAGAAGAACTAAAAAGTACAGAAAACAGATACGATGAGGCGATACCTGATATTGACGGCCATGTGGCTGGTGGCGCTGCTGACAAGTGCGCAGGGGGCCATCGGGACATGGCGCCTATACCCAGCCTACCACAAGGCGACGCAGTGCGTAGAGGTGGGCGGCACGGTGTATGTGCTGAGCGATGGCGCACTGTATACATACACCGCAAGCGACGAGTATGTGGAGACGTATGACAAGGCGGGGAGCCTCAGCGATCAGGGAATACGACACATCGCACTGGACGAGACTACGGGCACGGTGGTGGTGGTATACAACAACGCCAACATCGACCTGCTGCACACGGACGGCTCGGTGCTGAACATCACGGACTATGCCAACAAGCCGACACTGGACCCTGCGATAAACGACATACGCATAGTGGGCGGACGGGCTTACCTGGCCACAAACTTCGGTCTCGCGGTGCTGGACGTAGAGCGTGGGGTGTTTGCCAACACCTATACACTGGGACGGGCCGTGCTGAGTGCTACGGAGCTGGATGGGGTGATATTTGCCGCCACGGCCGAGGGACTCTACCGAGGCGACACACGGGACAACCTGCTGGACATCACCAACTGGCATTGCGTGAGCACAAACAACTATGCAAAGCTGGTGGCCTTTGACGGCATGGTGGTGGCGCTGGGTACAAACAAGGCGGTGTATCGCGTTGACCCCGCGAGCGGCAAGCCTGCGGCACTATGCAAGGGATCGTTCAGCTACGTGCACTGCTCAGATGAGCGATTGGTGGTGGGCAACGCCACCAGCGTGTATGTGTATGAATCGCTGGACGACTACAACGTGATAGCGCTGGATGGCACGGCTACATACGCTACCCTCGACGGTGGTATCCTATGGACCTGCAACGGCGCCCAAGGCCTCAACAAATATGCTTATGGCAAGGCATCTCAGGAGATTGTCCACTTAGCGGGACCCATCATCCCCAATAGTCCGGTGCGCAACCATTGCCAATACCTGCACTTTGCGAGCGACGACCGACTGCTCATCGCGGGCGGATGCCTCAACTACTTTGACGCGACCTTCTTTGACGGTACGCTGATGATGTATGAGGAGGGCGAGTGGAGCTCGTTCCAGGAGGAGGGCATCGCCGAGCAGACGGGCGTATACTACAAGAACATGACGAGCATCGTGCAGGACCCGAAGGATGCAAACCATCACTATGCATCGTCGTTCGGACAGGGTATCTACGAGTTTCGCGACGGGGAGCTAGTGGCACACTACAACCACAAGAACAGTGCACTGGAGTCGGTATCATCGAACCCCGATAAGCTGACGGCTACACGCGTGAGCCGACTGCAATATGACGCGCAGGGCAACCTATGGATAACAAATGCCGATGGCGCAGGCCGTGTGAAGGCGCCGCTGAAGGTGATGACCCCCGACGGCACCATGACAAGCCTATACTACAAGGAGCTGGAGTACCTGCCCACGGTGACGGAGGTGCTATTTGATAGCCGCGGATGGACATGGGTGGTGAGCATGCGCTACGACGTGCGCCTCTTCTGCATCGACACGCGCGGCACACTGGACAACACGGCCGACGACCGCGTGCGCACCTTCGACGAGAAGTTTGTAGACCAAGACGGACAGTCGGTGGAGATATACTACATCAACGACATTGCCGAGGACCTGAATGGCGACCTGTGGGTGCTGACCGACGTGGGCCCCTACGTGCTGTACAATGCCGACAAGGCCTTCGACGAGGATTACCACTTTACCAAGATCAAGGTGCCACGCAACGATGGCTCCAACTATGCCGACTACCTGCTCGACGGCGTATATGCAACCTGCATGGCCGTTGACGATGCTAACCGCAAGTGGATAGGCACACTGAACAACGGACTGTACCTCATCAGCGGCGACGGAATGGAGACGATACACCACTTCACGAAGGACAACAGTCCCCTACCCTCGAACACCATCGAGAGCCTGGCGCTGCATCATGCATCGGGCGAACTCTATATAGGTACGGACAAGGGCCTGGCATCGTACATGAGCGACGCACGCCGAGCCGAGAAAGAGTATGACGACGAGAAGGTGTATGCATACCCCAACCCTGTGACGGCAGACTACGATGGTCTCATCACGGTGGTGGGACTCAAGGCAAACAGCCATGTGAAGATTGCCAACACGGCAGGACGCGTAGTGGCTGAGGGCACCTCACTGGGTGGCGCGTTCAGCTGGGATGGTCGCACACCACAGGGACAACGCGTAGCCACAGGCATCTACTACGTGCTGGGATGCGACGAAGAGGGCAACGAGGGTATCGTAACGAAGATTCTGTTTGTGAAATAGGTATATTGGGGTAGCTTAGGAGTTAAAGAAAGATATCACTCAGCTTACGCTTCGTTAAGGAGTTATATGCCAATACTCCCTTCGCGCGTTCAACACTATCGGCCTTTATCTCCATTTAACTCCATTTATCTCCTCATCTCCTATATAACTTATTAACTTATTCCCCCGATTTTTCCACCTCAATCACGCTCTGCGTGATGCCATGCTGTGCCAATAAGGCGCGTAGGGAGGCTTTGAGCTGCTCTACATCGGCAAGGGTAGAGAGCGAGGTGGTGAGCACGGCTTGGGCCATGTGGTGCTCGTTATCCATGCTCCACACATGTAGCTGCTGCACGGCATCGACACCAGCCAGCACGGCAACCTCGGCACGCAGAGCCTCGTAATCGACCGAGGCGGGTACACCCTCGAGCACAATGCGGAAGGCGGTGATGAGATTGCGCACCACATTGTAGAGGATATAGAGCGAGATGCACACCGAGAGGATGGGGTCGAGCATGGGGATATCAACAAACATCATGACGCAACTGGCAATAAGCACAGCGACCCATCCGAGGCAGTCGCCCAGGAGGTGGAGCGCCACCATGCGCTGATTGACACTGGCGCCCTTCCATGTGCGCCACACAGCCAGTCCCTTAAACACAATAGCGGCCAGGGCAAACCACATCATGCCATCGGCATCGACGTCCTGTGGTGAGGCCAAGCGGTCGAAACATTCGTGCAGTACCACCGAAGCACCACTGATGAGGATGAAGGCGCTGACAAAGGCTCCCAGCAACGTGAAACGGCGGTAGCCGAAGCTGAAGCGAGCCGTGGGGCGGTGCCCGGCGATGCGCTCAAACACCCATGCCAAACCAATGGAGAGGGTGCAGCCGAGGTCGTGGACGCAGTCGGAGATGATGGCCAAGCTATTGGTGAGCCATCCGCCGATGAGCGACACGATGGTGAAGGTGAGATTGAGAAAGAAGGCGGCAAGGATATTGCTCCCTGCGCCTTCGTGATGCATATGGTGATGCTTCATAGAATAATGCTACTCGATATATAATTTTTTGTTCGTAGTCCTTTCGCGCGTTCAATACTATTGGTCTTTATTCCCATTTAACTCCTCATCTTCTGTACAACCTGTACCTACTTGACACTAACATTCACCTCCATGGTGGCACGGTACTCCTTACCATCGGTGTGGGTGTAGATGATGGCTTGACGCACGGTGTAGGTCTTGCCGCGGGTGAGGCGACCGGGATACTGGCCTACGTAGCAGCCATACTTGTCGGGGTAGAACTCGGCAAAGATACGGGCATTGCTATCGTAGCCACATACGTTGCCGGTGCTGGTAAACCAGTGGCCGAAGCAGGTAGATGAGCTGGTAGAGGTGGTGGTGCTGTTTGACACGGCGCCATTGGTAGAAATACCTACAAAGCGTATCTTGTTGGCCGTGCCCACCTTGGCGCTGCGCATCTGCGCGGTGCTGAGGCCGAGGGCTTGGCTCACGGCATCCATATCGTACTGTACGCGCACGGAAGTATAATTAGATGAGCTATAGGCCAGGTTGGCATTGATAACGACGGTGGTATCACGACGCTCATAGTCGTCGGGGTACTCGCCATAGGTGCGTGAGAGTCCGTAGGGGTCGGTACCTGTGAAGCGCACGGCATAGGGCCACTGCTCATCGTCGCTGGTATTGTCGTTCCATGAGTGGGTCCACCAGGTGGTGGGGGCTCCCATGACTACAAACCACAGGTGGCTGCAGCCCTCGGGGATGGTGATGCTCACCTCACCCTCGGCATCGCGACCCATGTCGCCATAGGTGCGGGTACCATCAGTGGAGTAGGCTACGAAGCCGTAGCGCCAGCCTGCACGCTCGGGGTTGATGGAGCGATAGCCGTTAACCTTGCTCAGTCCCTTGAAAGTGGCCTTTACCACGGTACCTGGTGCGGGCACCTTGATGGGGTTGGCGTTGTATCCGTAGTTTTGCGGACAGTAGGCGGGATCGACAATCCACCAGTCGGTCTCACCATTGAGGTGCGAGGCGACGATGGCATCGGGTACGGCTTGCAGGCGCTGCTGTTCACTACCGATGAGGCCCTGACCATGGGTCTTCCAAGAGTCGATGTCCATGGCTGCGATGTGGGCATAGCCGGTAAACTGCTCATCGGCAAAGCTCTGCTCATCGTGGCCAAACAGGCGCATATAGGCTTGGATGGGGTCCTCGGGGTTGATAGACTCGCGCCACACGCGAGCTACGGTATTGAGGCCGTGGAGCTGGCACCACCAGTCTTGATAGTAGCAGTTGTTGTAGCGGGCATCCTCGTGGATGATGTTGAGGTGATGCATGTCCTGATTGTTGCTCCAGTTGGAAGAGAACTGCTCGGCGGGATATACCTTATGGGCCTGCCAGTTGGCACAGTCCTCCCACCACTCGTTACCGCTTGAGTTTTGACCCAGCACGTAGTTGAGGCCATGACTTGAGCCCAGATCGGCGCTCACCAAGTACTGGAAGGTGTGACCAATCTCGTGGGCTACAGTGACATTGCTGCTGGCTGCCCAGGCATTGCAGTGGAAGAGGCCTACCTTGTGCGACTCCTGGGTGCGATTGGTACCGGTACCTGCGGTCCACACGGAGCCATCGGTGCCACTGCCATCGGCACGCCAGTCAGACTGGTTGACGATGAACATCTCTATCTTGACACGGTCGGTGATGGACTTGCCTGGCACGAGGAAACCCAACTTATTGACATACACATCCCATATATTCTCAGCATTCTTGAGCAGCGTGTTCACATTACACACCGAACTAGAGGCACCACCCGTGAGGTTGCCATTGGGGTTGAGGTTGAGACCCTTGGCCCAAAAGAGCACAAAGTGCTCGCTCTCAGCACTGCGCTGGAAGCAGAAGGTGGAGTTCTCATTGGTGAAGTTGTTGCCCGAATAGGTGTTGGGACGCACAAGATAACGTTCAATCTCATCGAAGCGGTATACACCGTTGGTACGGAAGGTCTTGGGGAACCCCGTCACCTTACCTGTAGACTCGTTGGTCTTGAATAGTTTGAAACGGGTCTTCGATACCTCCATAGAATCAACGCCCGTGAGGTCGATAATCTCGTTACGGGTGAAGCGGTCGGTAAACTGAAACCACATGGTGTCGGGTCTCTCTTGTGCGGCTGACACTGTGCACACTGCGGCAAGGGCCAATAGGGATGCTATTTTTTTTATCATTGTTTGGGGGTTATTGTCAATAGACATAATTCGTGCTTCCAAGATGGATTACCATCATGTCAGAGGATTTTCTTAGGCGTTGCAAAGAACTTTATCGCTTCATTACCTTAAATGAGGATTCGCCCACCTGCACCACATAGTTGCCATGGGGAAGCGGGTTGAGGTCTACGAGCAGGGCATCGGCCTGTGAACGTACGTTGGCCTGCACCTCGGCACCGTTGACAGCATACACCTTCACGGTTTGCACCTGGGCCGACACTACGAGCACGTTGCCCGAGTAGTTTACCTGTGCATGGGTGAGACGCTGCTCGATTCCGTTGGGGTCGTCAGTATTGGAGATGTATATATTCTTGAGATTCGCAAAGCTATACCCATCGGCATTGACCTCTACCCCTCCATCAACGAAGTAAATCATGGGGTCGACATCTCCGCCCAAAAGGTAATATACTAATGTTCCATCCTTCAAGGTGAGCACCAAACTCTTGGCCATGGTGGCCGACGTTGTCATAAGTAAGCAAGTAAAAACTGCAAGTAATATTCTCTTCATGGCTTACAAATTTTTGTTATACTTCACGAATATTGCAAAGTTAAACATATTTTGACAAGAACGCACATATAAACCCCCAAAAAACAATCGATAACATTTTTTTTATCTTTTTATGGCACGAATATGGAAAAAGATTCATACCTTTGCAGCACATAACAGACCTGAAGGGTTCCGGCACTGCTTGATGCCGGGATTCTTTTTTGTTTCGCCTGAAGCAAAGGCCGCCCATTATGGAGAGAGAATGTATAACAAACAATAAATCTAATAAATAAAGGAAGAAAACTATGGCTTATATGTCACAAGAAGGCTACGATCAACTGTTGGCCGAACTCAAAAGATTAGAGAGCGTAGAGCGCCCCGAGATATCACGTCAGATTGCTGAAGCCCGCGACAAGGGCGACCTCTCTGAAAATGCCGAATACGATGCAGCCAAGGAGGCGCAGGGCATGCTCGAGATGAAGATCAACCAGCTGAAGCTCACCATCAGCGAGGCACGCATTATCGACACCAGCAAGCTGAAGACCGACACCGTACAGGTGCTTACCAAGGTGGAGCTCAAGAACGTGAAGACTGGCATGAAGATGTGCTATGCTATCGTACCCGAGAGCGAGGCTAACCTCAAGGCTGGCAAAATCTCGGTGAGCACACCCATCGCACAGGGTTTGCTGGGCAAGAAGCCCGGTGATATCGCCGATATCAAGACTCCCGGCGGCATGATCAGCCTCGAAATCATCAGCATCAGCATCGCATAAGACTATGGCAAGCATATTCAGCAGAATCGTAGCAGGCGAGATCCCTTGCTACAAGGTGGCCGAAGATGAGAACTACTTCGCCTTCCTCGATATCAACCCCATGGTAAAGGGTCACACCCTGGTGATTCCCAAACGTGAGGTAGACTATATCTTCGACCTGGAGGACGATGAGCTTGCAGGCTTGCACCTCTTTGCTAAGAAGGTGGCCAAGGCTCTGAAGACTGCGTTCCCCTGCCAGCGCATCGGCATGGCAGTGTTGGGCATGGAAGTACCCCACACCCATATCCACCTGATCCCGCTGCAGAAGGAGAGCGACATGCTCTTCAGCAACCCCAAACTGAGCTTCACACCCGAGGAGTTTGCCGAGATCGCAGCCAACATACAGGCAGCGCTCTAAAGTAGCACCAGCTCTATATCTACAATAAGAGGGATGTCCCATACGGGCATCCCTCATTTGCTTTAGACCAAGGGCGGTGCTTACATATAGCCCTCACCATGCTTCAGCAACACACTGTTGCGGAACTTCTTGAAGTCGTCATCCTCGTCCTTCTTACATATCACCAGCACATCCTCGGTATCGTTTACCAGATAGCCATCGAGGTCCTGCAGAATGACCAGCTTATTGTCGGCCGACACGAGATTGTTCTTACAGTTATAGAACTCAACACGGCCACTCGTCACCACGTTGCCATCGGCATCTTTGGATGAGTAGCGGTATATGTCGTCCCAGCGACCCATATCGGCCCAGCCGAAGGTACCAAGCTGCATATATACGTTGGAAGCGCGTTCGATAACGGCATAGTCGACCGAGATATTGGGGAACGACTCGTAGCACTCGTACAAAGCCGAACGGCGCTTGTCGCGGTCGGGCTCTTGAGAGAAGATCGTGCTCAGGCGTTGGCTCATATCGGGGAGCATCTTCATCATGGTATCGATGATGGTATTGACATTCCAGATGAATAGACCCGTATTCCAGAAGAACTCACCACTATTTACAAACAACTGAGCAAAGTCATACTCGGGCTTCTCGGTAAAGGTCTTGATCTTGGTAAAGCCGTCCACAGCATCGTCACCTGCCTGGATATATCCATAGCGGGTCTCGGGATGTGTGGGCTTGATGCCTACAGTGACCAAAACATCGTTGAGAGAAGCATAGTTGAGTGCACGCTGCATGTCGTTGGCAAAGCTCGCCTCATCCAGAATGAGCTGGTCGGCAGGTGCCATCACAATGTTTGCATTGGGGTTCAGTGTACGTATGTGGTATGCTGCAAAGGCCATGCTCGGAGCAGTACCTCGGTGGGCGGGCTCGTGCAGAATCTGTTCACAGGGAAGCTCGGGCAGCTGCTGACGCACCAACTCTGAATAGTCAGAGTGAGTGGATACGATGATATTCTGAACTGGTACTATGCGAGAAAAGCGTTCGTAGGTCTGCCTCAGTAGTGACTTGCCCATACCGAAAAAGTCGACAAACTGCTTCGGGCATGCTACTCTACTCTGCGGCCAAAAACGGCTACCGATGCCGCCTGCCATGATTACGCAATAATTATTCTGACTCATATCTTTTATGGTATTATCTTTATAATCTATTATTTATCAACAATTATACGAGCAACTCCGGATCTGCGTGTCGCTCCACAAATTGCCCCATTCGCCACGATAACCTGGTGCAAAGTCTTCACTCTCATCGCCTTGCTCATCCTTTACATCCAAGGAGGAAGCTGCAAGCACACTACATGGTTCAACGACCTCTATAGAGGTAACGGGTTTCACATAGTTATATTTTCCTTTCATGCTCACTTTGTTTTATATTTCTCACCAGTCAACACCACCTTGCGGCCATTCACGATGTAGACTCCCTGTGATGGAGCCGACACCTTGCGGCCCATGAGGTCGTAGATGATATCGTCTGATGAGGTCGAAATATGATTTACACTAACATCGTCGATACGTTTTAACGCAAGTGCCGATACAGACACCTGCGCATCTAACTCGAGATAGGCTTTGCCTGCCTTGGCAGTGAATGCAGAGGTTGCCGACGGTTCGGTTTCGGTAGTGGTAGTCTTAGGGATATAGAAGCCTACCTTTTTGTCCTTCACGTTCAGTGCATAGTGGGCCTTACCATTATCAACTTCGGTATCCTTTACAAAGCCAATAAGTGCATTGTTGGCTATGGGAGTGGTATCGACATCTGCGTAGCGCAGTACAAAGTTTTGTCCTTTGCCTACAGCTTCGGGAGCATATAGCACCACTCCGGTATGAGCAGGTATCACTGCGCCCACAGCATGGAGCATCGCCGTGTTGCCTTCTACCTGACATGTGTAAGCGGTCACTCCTGCAGGAACCTCTACAGGTATACCGCTATACCATGTGGCATATCCGTAGCTATTAACACTGATGCTTGCAAATGTGGTGTAAAAGGCATAGGATTTGGTGACATCGGTGCGTTTGTAGAGTTGGATTGGGGTGTTCGCACTATAACTAAATGCAAACTTTTTCGACATATACCATAAATAAGCACTATTTGCTTTTAAAGGTTTATCTGAGCATGATATAGTGAACTCACCTTCTGACGACAGCGTTTTAGATGACCAAGATTCTCCGCCTTTAGAACCTATATAATATTTGCTAGTATCTGACTTTATGCTATAACCATCACCATATTTCTCAATTCGAAATTCATAAAGTTTAGTCTCATCATTGAACGCTATCTTATTCTCTGATATTTCCACATCTACGGCATTCTCATTAGTAAAGCCTAATGACCCATTAAAAACCTTACCTGCACTCTCACATACAATCAAATAAATGCCACTCCAATCTGCCTGCTCACCCTCAATCTTAACATAAGCCTTCTCGCCAGTATAAACAGGCTTAGCATACACTGCATAGAAAATCATGTTCTCCTCAACCTTTACCGATGTACCCGGAGAAAGTATTGCGACATCTGCAATAGGGGCACCTGCTACAATTGGGGCCCTACTCCACCCCATAAACTCAAGACCTTCGACTGAAGAGCCTTGTGTGGGCAATGGATAGGAGGAACCGACATAAGCTTCTGCAATTGTAGTCTGACCATTATCAATAAGCGTAACTGTCGTCGGTTCTGATGCAATTTCTACATACCTATAATATGCAATCTGCGTATTAGCTATAGTACTATTGATATTATTATAACAACGCCAATCTTGATTATTATATACACCTAAATAACGTTGAAACTTAATATTTAAAAGGCCTACATAATTGTCCGACTCATAATATGCAAACCTCTCTGCATCCGAATAATTAGGACCAATCCTTACACCAGCATTATCATTTAGAATATATAATCGAGAGCCTATCGCCGTTATCGGATAGAAATAATAATATTTCTCGCTAAGCTGTAACTTCCACTTTATCCGCTCTGAAACTGTTGACACAAGTTGTGAACAGTCTTCATTCAACGAAACACCTTCAACAAGAGGCTTTTCCGTCTTTCCACTATAAGGCAATGCGTTTTTGGTATGAATATCAACAATAACAAAAACATCTGAATTTGTAAGTTCTGACAATTCTGTACGCACCCACGCCCCCTCTGCATGGCACCAATTGGCCATTAAGAGGAGGGTGAAGATGGATATGACTCTACTTAATATATGTTTCATGCTCATGGTATCTTAAAATGCTCTCCGTGTAGGAGAGAAGGGGTTGACTCCTTAAAACTTGAAGGCGGCTCCTGCCATGACATTGATTCCCTGTGAGGGGTAGCCCGCATAGCGGTGGTAATGGCGGTTGAGGAGGTTATGGCCATCAAGGAAGAAGGAGAGTCGTTCGTTGAGTGCGTAGTGGGCACCGAGGCTCCAATCGATGATGGCACGCTCGCGCTGACCCTCTACAGCAGTAAACATGATGAGGCGGCAGTCGGTGTGAGCATACAGCCCTGAGATGATGCGTACGCGAGCATTGACACGGGTGTCAAGCTGGGGAGCACGAGTAAGGATGCCGCGATTATCGCCCACCATCCAATGATTGTAGCTACCCTCAGCGGTGATGGCGTACAAATCCTTATGGGTGTAGCTTGCCTTTGCATGCGCATAGGCAACCTGTGCCTTGTGAGTGCTGAAACCAGAGTAGATAGTTCCTAAGGTATCGATTGCATTCTCAAAGAGAGCATTGCCCGTAATGCGGTAGCCTCCACCAAGCTGAAGGTGAAGTCCCTCGATGATGCGGAGGTTTCCTGTAAGGCGAGCATTCATGAAGGTGTAGCTGTTTGCCAACTGCCCCTGAGTAGCCCAGTAGGGTGAGAGAGCGTAGAGTGCTCCGAAAGTATGTAGCTGACGGCCTCCATCGATGGTGAGATTGGCTGCAAACAACTTAGAGGGGGTATAGCGCAGTTCACAAACTGGTGACACCTGGATAGCCGGACCATAAAGATTCTGAATGTCGAGGTTGACACCTGCGGTGAGGTCGATGTCACCATAACCATAGTCCCAGCGGGGAGTAAAGCCAAATGAACTGTATGTGCGATAGTTGTCGAGACCCTGATACATGAGGAGGTCGCTGCGCACAAGCAGTGAGGCCAATCCATATTCATAGAAGTCGACTCCGAAAGAGGCCTCAGCATGGAAGTGCTGCTCGCTGTGGCGCTGCTCGTTGGCGAAATAGGCACTACGACCCAATCGGGTATACTGAGCTGCTACATGGTAGCGGTAGTGCTCATGGGCATTACCCTCAAGGCGGAACTGACCTCCAAGACGGGTTCCCTGCTGAATATCGGTATTACCCGAGTAGAGTGCGGGCTGCACCAGATAGTTGTAACGATAGTGCGAACCCTCGAGGCCAGCAGTGAGTGTAGCATTGCCCAACAACAACTTGTAGTCTACGTCGAGACCCAAATCGTGAAGGCTTGAGTGCCAACGCTCCTCGGCATCGGTCTTGAACTTACCATTCCATCCTTCGGCATGTGCACCGAATGTGAGGTGATGACGTTCCTTGAAGTGCAGGCCATAGGCAGCTAAACCATCAAAATTAAGGTTGTTGCCCAAGCCAAGGTGTACATAACCGGGCCATTGAGTCTGGCTAGGCATGTAAGCACTCTGCACCATGCGTGGCATACGCTCAAAGTACTGTACGGGGACGCTCTCATCGGCATATACGATGGTCTCCTTCTTCATCGAAGGCTCTATCTCCTCAGGGATGAAGTTGCGCTTGACGGCGCCAGCGATGATGGGATTATAGGTGCTTTCAACGAGAACCATGCGATTGATGGTGTCGTTGGCATTTTGCGACGCTGCGCCCAAGGTGGCAAGCAGTGTGGTAAGCAGTATAATATATCTTTTCATATGTTGCGAATATAATCGTTCGGAAATATGTTGCGTAATGGGACTTATTGTTTCTCAGCGAGTGTCTGCAGACGGTTCTCAACCATAGAGGCTATATCATCATCGGCCTGGTAGCTCTGCTTGAGCGACAAGAGATATTGCTTGGCTTCGATGAGTTTGTCCTTCTTGACATAGACATCAGACAACAGCACGAAGCTACGGGCCAGCCAATAGCGATGCGGAGTGCTCACGTTGATGTAGTCGAGCACCTCCTGCTCGGCCTTGTCATAACGATTGGTGTCATAGTAGAGCTGTGCCAAGAGGTACTTAGCCTCGGCGCCATAGACGCTGCGGGTATCGTTGGCCAACTTACTCAGATCATCAACTGCAATCTCGTTTCTGTTCTTGGCGAGGTAGGCCTTGGCGCGGTAGTAGCGCAACTCGACTGCAGTCTCGGGGGTCAACTTAGCATTGCTCAATACGGAAGCCGTTTCCTCGACAATGACATTGTAGTTGCTCAGTGCCTGCGCCGAACGCAAACGATGAATCTGGGCATGCAACTTGCTCTGTGGGTTATTGGTGATGGCGATAAGGGTACCATATGCCTCCATTGCCAATGCGTAATCCTTATGGTTATAGGCAAGGTCGGCCATCATGCGTGTTGCCTCTTCGTAATATTTACTGTTACGATGCTCACCCACACGTTGTAAGTAGAAACGCGCCTGATCGTAATTGTTTTGTTTGTAGTAGACGCAACCAAGGTAGTACTGGGCAGCGACAATGTAGGCTCCATTGTTGAACTGCGACAGATATTTGGTAAAGCCATCAATGGCTGCCTTCTCATCGCCACGTGCATAGGCCAACTCTGCAGCCTTGTAGGTGAGCGAGTCGCGCTCGCTGACGTCAACCTTCACCATGCCCTGAGTCTGCGAAGCAAATTCGATGTAGCTGTCCACCATATTCTCCTCTACATAGAGATTTTTGAGGTCGCGCATGGCAATATCAGCCTGTTCGCTTCCGGGATAGTTGAGGATTACCATTTTATATGCCTTGATGGCCGAACGTATCTGATTGTTCTGATAGTGTATGAGGGCAATCTCATTACCTGCCTTGGGAGCATATTGGCTTTGGGGAAACTGGGTGGTGAGCTGCTCAAACACGTGGATAGCTTGGCTTCCTTGATCGAGTTGGATGTAAGCACGACCCTTCTCGTAGAGAGCATCGTCGAGGAAGTCTGACTGCGGGTAGCTCTCGATGAGATAGGTGAGCGTACCAATCTTCTCGGTATAGCGTCCGGTAAGACCTTGTGCAAAGGCCTTCTGATAGATAGCATAGTCGGTCACCGAGGGATCAATATTGATAGCCTTGTTGTAAGCCTCCTCGGCGGCATTATATTGGCGCGACTGGTAGTAGCAGTCACCAATACGCATTTGCGCATCGGCCAACGTGGTCTTGTCAATTGCTCCCGATGCGGCTGCGTAGGACTGCTGCAGTTGGGTAAACTGCTTGAAGGCATCCTGGTAGTTCTTCTGCAAGAACTGTGCATAGCCCAAGCCGTAGAGAGCCAAGGCATAGGTGCGACCGCGGCGCTCACCCGTGAGGTTCAAGTATTGAGCATAGTCGCGAGCTGCCTGACGGTAGTTGCCGCCACGATAATAAGCCTCTCCACGCCAGAAGAGCGCATCGGCACCCGTCTGACGATCATAGTTGCCCACCTTGAGCGACTCATTGAGCTTAGTGATGGCCTTGTCGATATTTCCATTGGCAAAAGCCTCAGCACCGGCCTTATAAAGCAGGTTCTGCTTGGCTTCGAGCACCACGCTACTAGGCTGCTGAATCTTGGCTATAGAAGCCAAAGCGGCATCATAGTTCTTGGTGTTCATATAGGTCTCCACAAGATAACTATTCACCTGATCGGCATAGATTGAGTTGGGAAACTCATTGAGGAATCGCTCAAGCACCTGCACCGACTCACCAAATCCCACGTAGGAGGTCTCGTGCACACATACCGTATAGTTATACATTGCTCGCTCACGCAATTTAGGCTCAGCAGTGAGCGCTGCAGCCTGCTCAAAGCAGAGACGAGCCTTGTTTTTATCGTCAAGTTTGAGGAACGAGAGTCCCGCATGCAATTGGGCACTTTGAGCTATGGCATCATCGCCATCGCTCACCATTGCCAACACCTCGGGAGCACGCAGATATTCGCCCGAATTGAAATGGGCCATACCCAACTGATACAAAGCATCGCGGTTAGGTTCATCAGCCTCGGCAAGGTATTCTTCAAGCACGATAGCAGCCTGCAAGTAGCGCTGCTGACCGTAGAGTGCCTCACCTTGGATGCGCTTCATCTCAAGAGTCAGTTCATCCTTTGGTCGTGCCTCGATATAAGCTGCAGCCTCAGCCTCAGCAGCAGCATAATCCTTCAGTTCGAGGTTGGTAGCCGCTAAGTAGTAACATGCCTGACGCTGATAAGTGGATGATGTCTTCGCCTGCTTGAAGCCCTCATAAGCCTCCTCGTAGCGACGGGTGGCATAGTCAGTGTAGGCTGTATAAAACACGATTTCATCGGAATATTGTCTGCTGATAACCTTCAGTATGCCCAACTGCGCAGCTGCCTCCTCATGGCGTCCCTCCTGAATCATTGAGAGCGCATAAGCCAGAATGAGTTTGTCGCGCTCGGCATCGCACAGCATATCGGGATCGACGTCGTGCATGCCGCGTGTCACAATACCATAATGGTTTTGCGCGTAGTGGCTCAGGAGAGCCAACGCCTTCATGCGATTATATTCCGGAGCATCGGGATAGGTGCGCAGATATTTCTCAATAGCACCACTCGCTGTAGCCACATTGCGATGATAGGCAATAAGCACCAGCAGCGAGGCCGCTTCGCGCTCTTGAGCTGCTGTGGGAGCACTCGCCAGAAGTTCTTGCAACAGTTTCTCGGCCATATCGTACTGATGCTCATTGAAGAGCAAATGGGCTTGTTGCAACTGCCTTTCGGGGATATCGGCACGAGTATAGTTACCACCTGTGGTACCAATGTCTTGGGCTTGCACTGACAGCGAGCCACATAACAAGAATAATAAGAGATATTTCTTCATTACAATCGATTGCTTATTTTAAGGGTGCAAAGATAGCTATTTTTTTTAATTTATTCTAATCGCATGCCGCGCCCTACACGGCAGGCAGACTATTACCATTGATTTTACGATACAGATCGAGAGCATACACATCGGTCATACCCGACAAGTAGTCGAGCACAGCCTGCACCTTACCATAGAGTGTAGGGGCCTTGATGTCGTACTGCTCGCTCACCCGATCGATGAGGAGTTGCGAGTAGGCTTTCTCTGGGTGTGTGACGGCATCGATCATCAACTCTATCAGCGTATTGATGATGCGAAAACCCGCCAACTCGATATCCAGCACGTCGCGCGAACGATAGATGCGCTTTACTGCCACCTCGGAACAATGGGCATAGGCATCGCGGCATTGGGCATGGGTGCACTTGATAAGGCTACCGCTAAACACACCTGCCAATATCTCCTCCTCGTGAGCCACGAAGGTCTCGGCACAAGCATCGATGAGTATGCCTATCACCTTGGAACGCAAGTAAGCTATTTGCTCATTGCTATCGGTGACCAAATCAAAGGTCTCAGCTACACGTGCCCGACGCTCCTCCTCAACGAATCGCAGCATGAGACCTATCGTTTCATCTCGTGTGAGCAACTTCAGTTTGTAGGCATCTTCGAGGTCCATCAGCTGATAGCATATATCATCGGCTGCCTCTACAAGATACACCAGCGGGTGACGACAATATTTCAGCGGTTCGCCCTCACCACTCAAGCGAATAAGGCCCAATTCATCGGCAATACGTGCAAAGGTATCGGCCTCGCTATGGAAGAAACCAAACTTCGGTTTTCCACCGGCATAGTCCGAAGCATAGGGGTACTTTACGATGGCAGCCAGCGTAGAGTATGTCAGAGCAAAGCCACCCTGACGGCGTCCGTTAAACTGGTGTGTGAGTAGGCGAAACGCATTGGCATTACCTTCATAGTGTACGATGTCGTTCCATTCCGTATCAGAGAACTGCGCACGCAACTCCGCTCCCGGTCCCTCAGAGAAATAGGTCGATATGGCACGCTCACCCGAATGTCCGAAGGGAGGGTTGCCCAAATCATGAGCCAAGCATGCGGCTGACACGATGTTGCCAATCTCCTCTATCGCAGTACCACGCAACTCGGGATGCTTATCGATGAGCATACGGCTCACGCGGTTGCCCAATGAGCGTCCTACACACGACACCTCCAAGCTATGGGTGAGGCGGTTGTGCACAAACACACTACCTGGCAGAGGAAACACCTGGGTCTTATTTTGCAATCGGCGGAAAGGGGCCGAAAACACAAGGCGATCATAGTCGCGCAAGAATTCCGAGCGGTCATCACCGCCCACTCTATGATGCGCCTCCATACCAAGGCGCTTAGCCGAAATCAGTCTGTTCCAATTCATATTGTACATATATGAATAATTCAAACTGCAAATATATGAATAAGCGAGCGAAATACAAAGTTTACTTTGATATTTCATTGCGAGCAAGAGTTTATCTCAAACTCACATAAGGAGACCTCTTTTTACGTGCATTTGGTTAGAAAATAAAGAACACCCCACGTTTTTGCTTGCTCAAGTTGGGAGTGATTATTACTTTTTTGTTATAAAGTATGGTATATGACGTGAAAAATGTGTATTTTCGCAAGATAAAACCAAAAGAACATGAGCAATATGGAAAAAGTACAAATCATAAATCGTGGACATCACGCTTTGCCTGCGTATGCCACAGAACTTTCGGCCGGCATGGACCTTCGCGCCAATCTTTCTGAGCCTATTGTATTGAAACCCTTGCAACGCTGCCTTGTACCTACAGGACTCTACATGGCGCTCCCCGAAGGGTATGAAGCACAAGTACGTCCACGCAGTGGCTTGGCCTTAAAGAAAGGTATCACCGTGCTCAACTCACCCGGCACTATCGATGCCGACTATCGCGGCGAAGTGGGAGTGATACTAATCAACCTCTCGGCCGAGGATTTTGTGATTGAAGATGGCGAGCGCATAGCACAGATGGTCATCGCACGCTACCAACAGGTAGAATGGGAGGCCGTGGAGGTGCTCTCAGAAACCGAGCGCGGTGCAGGTGGTTTCGGCCATACGGGAGTGTAAAGTGTATACCTCATAGCAACAAAAAGAGAAGAGATAGAAAATAACGTATAATCGTATGCTACGCAGATATTCTTGGGTACTCATAGTGTGGACAATGCTGATGGCTACTGCTTGTAGTTCATCGCGCAAGGTCGTGGCGGCCGACGAGGCACCCGCACTAACGACAGCCGAGCAGAGAAGGTATGAATATTACTTTCTCGAAGCTATAAGGTTGGAGCAGCAAGAGTGTTACGATGAAGCATTCGAGATGTTGCGCCATTGCCTCGAGATTTGTCCTACGGCACCATCGGCGCTATACAAGACAGCTACTTACCTCTTCTTCCTCAACAATAAGGAGCAGGCTTTGGAAGCATTGCTCAAGTCGGTAGAATATGAGCCCGACAACTATTGGTATCGCCAAACATTAGCTTCGTACTACCAAACCAACCGCGAATACGACAAGGCCATTGCTGTGCTGGAGGAGATGCAGCAACAATTCCCCAAGCGCAATGGCGAACTGCTATCAGCCTTGGTGAGTCTCTACAGTCACACGCAACAACACGACAAGGTGATTGATGCCTTGACACGACTAGAGCTACTGATGGGAAAATCGGAGGCCATCAGCATGGAGAAGTCGCGCAACTATCTGCTCATGGGCAACAAGGAGGGCGCCTTCAATGAGATGGAGGCATTGGTAGCAGAATATCCAGAGAACAGCTACTATCGCGTGGTATTGGCCGAGGTGTATATTGACCATGGACGCGCCAACGATGCCGAACCGCTGCTGCGCGAGGTGTTGCGCGAGGAGCCCGACTATGGCCCAGCCAAAATCACGATGGTACAATATTATAAGGCATTAGGCGACAGCATTGGCTATCGCGAGATGGTAGACTCGGTAATCATGTCGGGCACAATAACCGATGAGGTCAAGGTGCAGATGATGTTGCAGATGATTGCCGACAAAACCGATAGCGACTACATGCTACAACTCTTCGACCGCGCCATACAACAGCCTCAACAATCGGCCAGGATGGGACACTTATGTGTGCAGTATATGCTCAAACTTGAATTGCCCGAAGAACGAGTGCGTCCCGTATTGCTGCGCATGCTCGAAGTGGAGCCTGACCATGTACAGGCTCGCCTGCAACTGCTGAGCTATGCTGCAAGACGAAACGACTTGGAGGAGATCATTACCATCTGTTCTGAAGCCATAGACTATAATCCCGAGGTGCTTGAGTTCTACTACTACAAAGCATTGGGACTCTATCAAGTCGACCGCTATGATGAGGCTTTGGCAACCTACCGCACTGCAGTGGAGCAGATAACTGCTGAAAGTAATCGGGAAATGGTGGCCGATATATATACAGCCATGGGCGATTTGCAGCACCTACGAGGCGAAAGCAGCGAGGCTTACCTATGCTATGACTCGGCACTTGTATACAACCCGGCAAACATTCTGGTGCTAAACAACTATGCTTACTTCCTGTCTGAGGAGAATCGCGAACTTGATAAAGCTGAGCAGATGAGCAAACGCACCATTGAGGCCGAACCAAACAATGCTACCTATCTTGACACGTATGCATGGATATTATACCGCTTAGAACGATATGATGAGGCTCTACAATACATGGAGCGTGCATTGGATGCCGATTCGACTGCAAGCGATGTACTCTATGAACATGCAGGTGACATTTGCTACAAGTTGGGTGATGTGGAGCGCGCACTCAACTATTGGAAACAGGCTTTGGAGTTGCAGCGCAAGGCTGAATCTGTAGAGCCCAAGCTGGAAAGAAAAGTAAAACTAAAGAAGATGTAATATGACAAAACAAATCAAAACAAGAAAACTTAGCATATTGGCATGCTTGATACTCGCAGTGGCACTCACCGGTTGTCGCACCAACCGCAGCGCTGAGAAGCAGGAGTTGCGCTTAAAGAAACAATATTCAGAACAGGTGCTGCAACTTGCCAAACCTCAGGCTGAACTCACGAACCTCACCGCACGCACAGCCATCACCCTCGACTATGGCATGGGCTCAGTAAACGTGAAGGGACGCCTTAAGATGCGCCGCGACGAAGCCATACAGATGACCATCACAGCATTGGGACTGATGGAGGTTGCCTGCGTTGAGTTTACCCCACAGCATATCTACATCATTGATCGTATCAACAAGCGCTACACCAAAGTTGATTATGCTTCGGGCATGCTCAGCAACATTGGAGTCAACTTCGAAACCATACAATCGCTCTTTTGGAACCGCATCTTCATCCCCGGCAAAGCAGAAGCATGGCAACACCCCGAGGACTACGAAATCAAGGTGTCGGGCAATCAACTTTGTGTAACACCTGCTCGTCAGCGCATGCTCAAAAGTTTCTTCTACACCGATGAGGACTGCCGTCAGCTGCAGCAGACATTGCTCGAGTTGAGTCACTACGGAGCCATCTGGCGCTACGACGATTTCGACCAGTTCGATGGACAAGAGTTGCCCACAACCTTCGACATTTCGATTACCAGTTCATCCTACGCTGCAGGTGCCCATGTCGCACTGAGCAGCATCTCTACTACCGACAACTCATGGAAGAGCGGAGTTGATCTGTCACGCTACAAGGCCGTAGAATTTAACGAACTACTCTCTATTCTAAATACACTACGATGAGACGACTGCTATACTGTATCATCGCATCCTTGGTGGTGACCCTCTCCTATGCCCAATCAAATCAAAAGGTGAAGGAGATGGAGGGGCAGCGCCATAAGATAGAGCAGCAGTTGGCCGAATCGCGCAAGCTGCTATCTTCGACACAAAAAAGTGTTGAAGGACAATTAGCGCAATTATCGGCACTATCGGCACAAATTAAAAAGCAAAAGCAGTTTGTAGCCCAACTCGATGCCGACGTAAAAGCCATTGACCGCGAACTAAAGAACATCGAATCACAGATGACTACGCTGCAGACCGAGCTGGAGCGACGCCGCGAGCATTATGCGCATGCCTTGCAGATAATGACTCGCAAGAACACGTTTGAAAACAAACTCATATTCCTTCTGTCAGCCGACTCGTTCAATCAGATGGTACGTCGCATGCGCTACCTTCGCGAATATTCAGGTTTCCAACAGAAACAGGGCGAACTGCTCATTGCACAACAGCAGGAGCTTGAGAACAAACGAATCGAGTTGGAACATACGAGGGAAGCCAAGAAGTCGCTACTCGCCAAACGAGTGGAAGAAAAGAAAGAACTTGACAAGCAGCTGGAAGAGCAGAACAAATTGGTTGCAGGACTGAAGAAAAAACAGAAAGAGATAAGCAACCGCATTGCACAACAACAACGCGAACGCGATAAACTGAATGCAGAAATTGAGCGCATCATCGAGGCGGAGCTGCGTGCACAAGAGGCTGAACAGAAAAAAGACGGCAAAGACTCTGAAACAGCCGCTTCGGACAAGAAGGAAATGCCTATATATAAGGAGAGCGCTGCCGACAAGAAACTCACAGGTTCTTTTGAAAGCAACCGAGGCAAACTACCCGTACCCATCACAGGTCCCTATCTGCTAACCTCACGCTATGGCATCAACTATGTAGAGGGACTGAAGAATGTTAAGTTCAACAATCAAGGTGTCGACATACGTGGCCAAGAGGGTTGTTCGGCACGCGCCGTATTCGATGGCACCGTATCGTTCATCTTCGAGCATTCAGGCAACTACATCGTCATGGTACGCCACGGACAGTATATCTCGGCCTACTTCAATCTGGCCACACTGAAAGTTAAGAAGGGAGATAAAGTCAAGATACACCAACCGCTCGGAACGGTAGCTGCTGATGTATCGGGCAACCATACCATGCAATTCCAACTGCGTAAAGATACACAAAGCCTCAACCCTGAGTTGTGGATATCATTCTAAGAACCTAAAAGGATAACAATATGAAGAAGGTCATTCTTGCACTATACGGAATACTTTGTTCCGCTTGGCTCATAGCACAACCCCAATATGCTGATTCGCTTCTAAAGGAACGACTTGGACGCGGAGTTGTGGCAATCAAGCAGAATTCCTCAGAAGCCTTCGTCTCATGGCGTTATCTCGACACTGACCCTACAGACATCGCCTTCGACGTGTATCGCAATGGCACCAAACTGAATTCAAAGCCCATCAGCCGTAGCACTTGGTATGTCGATACAGAAGCGCCAACAGACAGTGCTATCTACGAGGTGCGCCCAGCACGCAACACGGCTGCACCATCGGGTAGCTATACCCTTCCTACAGATGCTCCCATCGGCTATGTAGAGATACCGCTCTACCGACCACAAGGCGGACATACTCCCGACGGACGTCCCTACACCTACTCAGCCGGCGATGCCAGCATGGGTGATGTCGATGGCGATGGTAGCTACGAGATTATCCTCAAGTGGGACCCCTCGAACAGTCGCGACAACGCACACGATGGCTACACGGGCAATGTACTATTTGATTGTTATCGTCTCACAGGCGAGCGCCTCTGGCGCATCGATCTTGGCCCCAATATCCGCGCTGGAGCCCATTACACCCAATTTATGGTGTACGACCTCGATGGCGACAATCGTGCAGAGGTGGTAATGCGCACCTCTGACGGTAGCATTGATGGTATGGGACAAGTCATTGGAGATGCCTTTGCTGACTACCGCCTCACAGGTGATACTGCCGCAGTCCGTCACCGTTTTGCCGCACCTCCCATGCAGGGACGCATCCTCAGCGGCAAGGAATATCTCACCGTCTTCTCCGGACTAACAGGCGAAGCACTACAATCGATAGATTATGTGCCCGAACGTGGCAACGTGGAGGCTTGGGGCGACAACCGCGCCAATCGCAGCGACCGCTTCCTTGCCTGCATCGGCTATCTTGATGGCATACGCCCTTCAGTAATCATGTGCCGAGGATACTATACACGTACGGTGCTTGCAGCCTTCGACTGGGATGGCAAGCAACTGCATCAGCGCTGGGTATTTGACTCGCAACTCCCCGAATGGAGAAGCTATGCGGGACAAGGCAACCACAACCTGCGTGTGGCCGATGTAGATAGTGATGGATGCGACGAAATTGTATATGGATCATGCACCATTGACCACGATGGTCGCGGACTCTATTCTACAGGGCTTGGCCATGGCGATGCCATGCACCTCACCGCCTTCTACCCCGATAGCACCTCACTTCAAGTATGGGCTTGCCATGAGAACAAACGGGATGGCTCTACGCTGCGCGATGCCCGCACAGGACGCATCATCCACCAATACCCCAGCAATATAGATGTAGGTCGCTGCATGGCTTCAGATATCGACCCACGCTATCCGGGAGTAGAGATGTGGAGTCTCGCCTCAGGTGGCATACGCAGCATTGATGGTTCTATCACTGCCAACCAGGTAAAAGGACTATCGACCAATATGGCTGTATGGTGGGATGGCGATCTGTTGCGCGAACTTCTTGATGGCACTCGCGTGAGCAAATATATGTGGGAGGCTGACACATGCGCCACACTCATTCAGTTTGAAGGCTGTGCCCGCATCAACGGCACCAAGTCAAACCCCTGCTTGGCTGCCGATATCGTAGGCGATTGGCGCGAAGAGGTGCTCGTGCGCACCGAAGACAACAGTGCGCTACGCCTCTATCTATCGACCATCCCCACCCCGTATCGTTTCCATACTTTCTTACACGATCCTATCTACCGCATCAGCATTGCCACCCAGAACGTAGCCTACAATCAACCTACGCATACCGGATTCTATATGGGTGCTGATATCAAGGGACCCTTCCGTGGAACCATCATCCCTTGATTGCAGATGGGAGAACAAACTTTATTAACCTATAATACAATAACACCATGAAGAGAGAAGCTTTCAAAATGTATCTTAAACCCGGTTGTGAAGAGGAGTACGAACGTCGCCATGCAGCAATCTGGCCCGAACTGAAACAGTTACTATCAGAGAGCGGAGTGTATGACTACTCCATCTTTTGGGATCGCGACACCAATATTCTTTTTGCATGTCAGAAGGTGCGTGGCGAGGGTGGTTCACAAGATTTAGGGCACACCGCTATCGTACAGAAATGGTGGGACTATATGGCCGATATCATGGAGGTAAACCCTGACAATTCGCCTGTATCTATACCTCTTCCTGAAGTCTTTTACATGGAATAATTCTTAAGGGGGAGCGACTCCCCCTCAGCGACACACATACACAAAATAGTAAGAATGCAAGAAATCATAGCCCCTATAAGTCGCGAGTTACTCAAGGCCGAACTCACATCCAACAAACTCCTTCGCCATACCAATCGCGGAGGAAACGAACTGTATATCGTTGATGCCCACGATGCACCACATGTAATGCTTGAAATTGGGCGTTTGCGCGAGATCGCTTTTCGTGCAGGAGGTGGAGGCACAGGTCTCAGTGCCGATATTGACGAGTTTGACACCATGGAAACTCCTTACAAGCAACTCGTCGTATGGAACCCTGATGCCGAAGAGATTATCGGTGGATACCGTTATCTACATGGGGCCGATGTCAAGTTTGATGACAAGGGACAGCCTATCCTTGCCACATCACACATGTTTCACTTTTCTGAGAAGTTTATTCGCGACTATCTACCTCGCACTCTCGAACTTGGTCGCTCATTCGTAGCGGTAGAGTATCAGGCTTCACGCAAGGACACGAAGGGATTATTTGCTCTTGATAATCTTTTTGATGGGCTTGCCTCTCTCACCGTCGTGCTTGACGATGCCGAATACTTCTTTGGAAAGATGACCATGTATCCATCCTACGACCGCTTGGCACGCGACATGATACTCTACTTCCTTGACAAGCACTTTGGTGATAAACGCCACATGGTAAGCGCCTACCAGCCCTTGTTCCTTGAGAACAATCCACGTCAGTTCCGCGAGCTCTTTGTAGAAGACGATTTCAAACTCGACTACCGTATCCTCAATGCCGAGGTGCGCAAACGTGGCTATAATATACCTCCATTGGTGAATGCCTATATGAACCTTTCGCCCACGATGCTTGTCTTCGGCACCGCCATCAACCATGAGTTTGGCGAAGTGGAAGAGACTGGCATTCTCATCAACGTCAACGAACTGCACGAGGACAAGCGCAAGCGCCACATCATGACGTTCATTGATGAACATCCCGAGTATGCCAATCGTATCAAAGGAAACAAGATATTATTCCCTTTCCGCAGACACAAGACAAGGTGATGACTCCATGGCAAGCCGCACCGAAAAAGGTTTGTTAACACAAAAAAGACACTTTTATACCTATTTATAATAGGGATTAAATTTTTTTGTCTACTTTTGCGCCCAAATTCGTGAAGGCGTTTTGAAGTTATGCAAAAGAATTTAGTAATTGTAGAGTCTCCGGCTAAGGCCAAAACTATAGAGAAATTTCTGGGTAAGGAATATAAGGTGATGTCAAGTTTCGGTCACATCCGCGACCTGAAGAAGAAGGATTTCAGCATCGATACTGAAACTTTTATCCCTACCTATGAGATTCCCACCGATAAGAAGAAAGTAGTAGAGGATCTCCGTAAGGCAGCAGCACAAGCTGAAACCGTATGGCTCGCATCCGATGAAGACCGCGAGGGAGAAGCCATCAGCTGGCATCTGTTCGAGGTACTCGAACTTAAGGCAGAAAACACCAAACGTATCGTGTTTCACGAAATCACCAAGGATGCCATCACCGCAGCCATACAGGCACCGCGTAATATTGACATCAACCTGGTTAATGCACAGCAGGCACGTCGCGTACTTGACCGCATCGTGGGTTTCAAGCTCTCACCCGTACTATGGAAAAAGGTGAAACCATCACTCTCGGCAGGCCGCGTACAGTCAGTAGCTGTACGACTCATCGTAGAGCGTGAGCGCGAGATACAGATCTTCCAGCCCGAAGCAGCCTACCGCGTAGTGGCCACCTTCATGGTACCCGACGCAGATGGTAACATGACAGAGATGAAGGCCGAGTTGGGCACCCGCTTCAAGACAAAGGAAGAGGCCGAAGCCTTCCTCCAATCATGCAAGACAGCTACATTCACCATTGAGGAGGTGCAGACAAAGCCTGGCGCCAAATCTCCGGCAGCCCCCTTTACCACATCGACCTTGCAGCAAGAAGCAGCGCGTAAATTGGGATTCTCCGTATCGCAGACAATGACCATCGCACAGCGTCTTTACGAGTCGGGACAGATCACCTATATGCGTACCGACTCAACCAACCTGTCGGGACTCTGCCTCGGTGCCAGCAAAAAGTTGATTATCGAGAGCATGGGTGAGCAATATCATCAAATGCGCAACTTCAAGACCAAGGCCAAGGGCGCACAAGAGGCTCACGAAGCTATACGCCCCACCTATATGGATCGCCAAAGCATTGATGCTCCATCGGCCGAACGTCGCCTCTACGAACTCATCTGGAAACGTACTATCGCTTCTCAGATGGCCGAAGCACAATTCGAGAAGACCACTGCTACCATCAGCGTGAGCAACTCGCCCTACACCTTCACCGCAACGGGAGAGGTTCTTACATTTGACGGTTTCTTACGTGTTTATCGCGCAAGCACAGATGAGGAGAACGAGGGTCAGAAGAGCCTGCTTCCTCCCCTGCAGTGTAACCAGCAATTGCAATATAGCGAGATTCAGGCTACAGAGCGCTACACACAACGTCCTAACCGATACAATGAGGGTAGCCTCGTAAAGAAACTCGAAGAGCTCGGCATAGGCCGCCCCTCTACCTACGCACCTACAATCAGTACGATACAGAATCGCGACTATGTAGTCAAGGAGGACAGCGCCAGCCAGGAGCGTACCATCAACGTCATCAAACTGAAGAACGGTAAGATGACCGATAAGATGATGCATGAAACCTATGGAAGCGAAAAGGCAAGCCTCAAGCCCACCGATATTGGAACCGTGGTCAATGACTTCCTCATCCAATATTTTCCCCAGGTACTTGACTACAACTTTACCGCCAGCATTGAGAAAGAATTCGATGATGTTGCCGAAGGTGAAAAGCCGTGGGATGGTGTTATCGCAACCTTCTATAAGGATTTCTCTCCCCTCATCGACAAGACGATGAACGAGAAGCAGGAACGTAAGGTAGGTGAACGCATCCTCGGTACCGATCCTCAAAGTGGCCGCCAAGTATCAGTAAAGATTGGTCGTTTCGGCCCCGTTGTACAGATCGGACTGGCTTCTGACACCGACAAGCCCCGTTTTGCCCAATTACAGAAGGGACAATCTATCGATAGCATCACCCTTGACGAGGCATTGAACCTCTTTGCCCTTCCCCGCACACTCGGCGAATGGGAAGGAATCCCCGTAGCCGTCAATGTAGGCCGCTTTGGTCCCTACATACAGGTTGGCAAGGAATTTGTCAGCCTACCCGCTACACTCGACCCCTTAAGTGTCAGTCTTGACGAAGCCATCGAGTTAGTCCAGCAGAAACGACAATTTGAGCAGAAACGTCAAATCAAGACATTTGACGAAAATCCCGATGTGGAGATTCTCAATGGTCGCTATGGACCCTACATCGCCATGAGTGGCAAGAACTATAAGATCCCCACAGGTGTAGACCCCGCTTCGCTTGACCTCGCAGCTTGTATGGAGATTATCGAGAAAGCTGCAGAGAAACCTGCTACACCCCGTCGTCGTAAGAGCAGCAAGTAACCACGTATGACACGCATCCTACTCATCGGCTTCATGGCAGCCGGCAAGACAACCCTCGGTAAAGCACTTGCCCGCGACCTTGGTTTGCAGTTTATTGATCTCGACCACTATATTGAGAATCGTTACCATTGCTCCGTATCGCAACTCTTTGCAGAGCGAGGCGAAGAGGCATTCCGAGAGATTGAGCGCAACATGCTACACGAAGTGGCCGAATTTGAAGATGTAGTGATATCTACAGGCGGCGGCACACCCTGCTTCTTTGACAACATCGACTACATGAACCATCAGGGAACCACAGTATTCCTTGAAGCTTCGGTCGACGTCATCTTTACCCGCCTCACTATAGCTCGCACACAACGTCCTCTCGTAGCAGGAAAGAGCCCCGATGAGCTACGTACCTATATCCGTCAAATGCTTGATCTACGCTTACCATACTATACGCAAGCCGCGCACACCTTCTGCGCTGATCAATTGGAAAATATCCACCAAGTCAACCGCTCGGTAGAACAATTCAAAAAGGAGATCCTCTAAAGATCTCCTTTCTTTTATCCGCGCATTGCCAATGCTTTATTTTCGGCAGCCTCCATGATTTCGCGTTCGCCAGGCCCCTTATCATTGATTCCGCATAGGTGCAATATACCATGTATGATGGTGCGGTGCAGTTCCTCGTCATATTCGGTAGCAAACTGCTCACTATTGGTCTTCACCGTATCAAGGCTGATGAAGAGGTCACCACTGATGATGTTTCCCTCGGTGTAATCAAAGGTAATGATATCTGTGTAGTAATCGTGCTGAAGATATTCACGATTCACCTCAAGTATACGTTCATCGTTGCAGAAGATATAGTTCACATCGCCCACCTTCATACCATAGGTAGCAGCCACGCTTCGTATCCAAGCTGTGGTAGGGCGTTTCTTGATGTCGGGCATCCGTGTGCCATCGGTCTGATAAGTAATCATGGTTGGATTATGAATTATGAATTGTTAATTATGAATTATGAGTCCTCTGAGAATTCGAAACAAACTATCCGAAGAATAGGTAACAAATAAATATGGCCGAGATAATACCTGCCAAGTCTGCAAGTAGACCACACGTGACGGCATGACGCGTCTTTCTGATACCTACACTTCCAAAGTATACAGCAAGAATATAGAAGGTGGTATCGGTAGCTCCTTGGAACAGACAAGCAAGACGCCCCACAAAGGAATCAGCCCCATAGGTAGTCATAGCATCCACCATGAGTCCACGAGCACCACTGCCACTAAGAGGTTTCATCAATGCAGTAGGTAAAGCGCCCACAAACTCGGTGTCGCCACCCACAAAAGCTACACACCAAGCGATGCCATCGATGAGGAAGTCCATAGCACCCGAAGCGCGAAACACGCCAATGGCCACAAGAATGGCAACAAGGTAGGGAATGATGCGCACAGCCGTCTGGAATCCCTCCTTGGCGCCCTCTATGAAGGTATCATATACGTTTATCTTCTTACGCATACCAGCAATTATGAAACAAGCGATGATACCACAAAGGAAGACATTAGCAAAGGTCGATGACACTACATCCATCTGCTCGCGCGGCATAGCACTGAAGCCCCATATGATGAGTGCTACCAATGTGCATAGAGCACCCAAAAAGAGCAACAACGTGCGATTAAAAAGGTTGATGCGCTGATACAGACAAGTGATGATAAGACCTACCACGGTGGAGAAGAAGGTAGCAAGAAGTATCGGCACAAACACATCGGTAGGTTGCGCAGCACCCAACTGAGCACGATATACCATGACACTGATAGGCACGAGCGTAAGGCCCGACGTGTTAAGCACAAGAAACATAATCATCGGGTTGGTAGCAGTATCCTTCTCCGTGTTCAACTCTTGCAACTGCTCCATGGCTTTGAGGCCCATAGGTGTGGCGGCATTATCGAGGCCGAGCATATTGGCTGCAAAGTTCATGAAGATGGTACCCGTCACAGGATGTCCTTTAGGAATATCGGGAAAGATCTTTGAGAACACAGGAGCCAGCCATCGAGCCACGACATTCACTACCCCACCCTTCTCTCCGATGCGCATGATACCGAGCCAAAGCGAAAGCACACCAGTGAGTCCGAGCGAAATTTCAAAGGCCGACTTTGCCGATGAAAAGGTGGAGTTCATAATGGCAGGAAACACCTCGGTATCGCCCCAAAAGATAAGGCGCACCAATGCCACGGCAAAGGCTACGAGAAAAAATGCAATCCAAATATAATTGAGTACCATGTCTGATTATGCTTTTAGCTTTATGGTGTAAAGGTAATAAATTCTTTATTATCTCAAACGAAGATAGCACAAAAAACTTCCTTACTGCACCTATAATGCCTCAGAACGTATAGCGCACCTGCAACTGCACATCCTCGCGATGGCAGGCATCAATCATAGCGGCTCCGCTACCGATGGTAGCACGGTCAAAATAACGCGTTGCACCCAACTTTGCCGTACCGGTCAGGCGCGGCGTTTTCTTATGTCCATACTGCACGAGTACATATCCACGCAGCCCCGTCCCGCTGTACATCTGATAGTTATATGCATAGAGAGGGCCCCGCTCATAGCTATAGAGACGCGCGGCGTAGTCGGCCTTAAATCCGGTGACACCCATAGAAATGCTCAAGGCATGAGCCTCCCAATCCGGAGAATAGGTAGCTTGGACACTTGCCAACACACCTAAACCTAACTCCTCGGCCTGCACAACACATCCCTCTATCAGGGCCTGACAGTTCAACCGAGGTGTGAGTTCACCCGTCCATTGTGCACGCATGCGGTGAGTCCACTCATTCAGCAATCCTCCATCCACAAGACGATAGCCTTCAGCCACATCCCGCTGCTTCATTCTGAAGCGATAGCGCACCGATACCTGGTGCTCATTATTTATACTATAGACGGCATTCAGTACACCGTCGGTACCATAGGAAGGAGCACTCACCCGATAGCGCAGATAGGGAAAATAACACGCATCGGCATAGGCTGTGACTTGCAACTGACGATGAGGCTGCCACTCAGCACCAAGATAAACACCCTGTTCGTTTCAGATATCCGAAGAGGCAGAGAAACTCTTACCCTCCAAAGCCCAGAAATCATGTGCATAATAGCGCTGCAATAGGGTGACATGCAACTGATCAGCCGCTTTCAGACGCAGCGTATTGAGGGTTGCAATGGCACCTTTACCATCTACTGCGGTCTCACCCACTACACTCAACCGATGATGATGCCAAGCATAGTCCATGGAAGCATTAAAGAAGGCATTACCCTGCGGAGCATACCGTTTATAGCTCTGCTTGGGAGCAGCAAAACGGCGATTAAATGATTGGTACATTGCCGTGAACCCCAGATGCAGTCCGTGAGCACTATAGCCCAGGTGTGCGCCAAACAGGTTTCCACGCGTATTGTTGCGCTTTGCAATCTCTAAAGGAGTACGGTGATAACCATCCGTCTTTATTGTGCTGATGGATGCGCCATCAAGCGTAGCATCAAGCAGTTGATACGAAGCAAAGGCTGTCATCTGCCACGAACGCCAGGCCAAAGTTGCTGCCGCTCCAGAGTAATAGTCGCTCTCACCCGTACCACGATGTGGCTTTACCGATGCCGACTGCCTGCCTAACCCTTGCAACAACATCGTCTTGCCCAAGGCAAAGTCAGAGTTGAGCACCAGTCCCTGCCCGAAGCGTAATCGATAGTTGCCCACCACCAAATTACGGAGCAACCCCATATCACCCAACTGCACATACCCCGAGAGATAATCGGGGCGAGGAAAAGCCGCCGTAAAGGAGGGCTCTCCCGCATCCGTCTCAGCACTGATACCCCACGACAAACGTGTCCCATAACGATAGTTGTACCGAATATTATGATACAACGCATTGCCCATGTAGTAGCGCGAGGGAGCCGCATCGAGCGCACTCTGTGTGCGGGGCGCATAGCCCTCACGGCGGTAGAGCGGTATATCTACCCGAGACGATAGTTCGCTGCGCCCCTTCGTCAACATCTTACGCCATAGGTCGCGCACATCCACCTCCTCCTTCGTGGGTTCACCAAAGACGACGAAATAGGATAGCAGCTGGCGTGTATGGTAATCAAGTTCGGGGATGAGCATCAGTTCGCCCACACTGCGCAACGCCCCATACCTATAGATATAATAATGTATGCCCTCTATCTGTCTGTCAGTGAGGAAACCTAAGCGCTGCAGCTCGGTGCTGTCGGCACTATTGATATTGATAGGATTAGCATGCAGATAAATATAGTCATCGTAGAGGTTCTCGGCCAAGGCCACCTCCTCACCCTCATTCTCAGCCTCCAGAAAAAGCTGTTCGACAAAGGTTTCCCATGCTACAAACTGCGCAGAAACGGGAAGCAATGAGCAGAGCAGCAACAAACATGCTATTATCACCCTCTGCCACATTGCCTATTACATCCTGGTTAGCATTAGAAGAACTTCACCTCTTCGCCTACAATCTCGCTCAATAGCAGATTGGCCAGGCGGCTTGTGCCGATACGGAACAGCTCGTTTGTAAGCCACTCCTCACCCAACACCTCTTTCACGATGGTGTAGTATATCAATGCATCGTACACAGTGTTGATGCCACCGGCAGGTTTGAAACCAATCTTACGGCCGGTCTTCTCATAGTACGCCTTGATGGCACGACACATCACGTAGGCCGCCTCGGGTGTAGCAGCAGGCTCCTGCTTGCCGGTAGAGGTCTTGATAAAGTCGGCACCGCTATACATAGCCAGAATAGAGGCCTTCATGATATTCTCGGCCGACTTCAATGCACCCGTCTCAAGGATTACCTTCAAGTGACGCTCACCGCAGATCGACTTGATTTCCTCGATTTCATCGCACATTCCCTCATAATCTCCGCTGAGGAACTTGCCCACGGGGATGACGATATCAATCTCTGTAGCGCCATCGGCAAGAGCAAGAGCAGTCTCAGCCACCTTTACCTCGGTGAAGGTCTGCGATGAGGGGAATCCACCTGACACACAAGCGACGGCCACCTCTTCGACCTCGAGTGACTGGCTCACGATCTTGGCAAAGCAGGGATACACACAGATAGCAGCTACGTTCTTGAGGTCGGGGTACTGATCCTCGAAGTCGTTGACACGTTCGGTAAACTTCAATACACTCTCCTCGCTATCTTCTGTCTTGAGCGTGGTAAGGTCGATGCAGCTGAAGAGAAACTTCTTCACCGCTTCGGTATCGTTCTCATCTACAAATTTCTCGATGATACGGGCAGTCTTTGCCTTCACCTCGTCATCAGACAAGGCTGTTGTGTAGAGTGCAAGCGCATCGTTGTACTTGTTTGTTGCTTCTGTTTCGTGATAGTGTTCCATATCTTTATTTCATTTTAGTTTCTCATTATTCAGATGTCGCGTATTGTCACGCTTGGTTTTCTTCTCTATGGTGCGTCGCCACGCTTCGGTGAGGTCCACTCCCGTTTGGTTGGCCATACATACGAGCACCCACAGCACATCGGCCATCTCTTCAGACAGGTTGGGTGTTTCGCCCTCCTTGAACGATTGCTCGCCATAGGTGCGGGCCATCACACGAGCCAGTTCGCCCACCTCTTCAGTGAGTATAGCCATATTGGTCAGTTCGTTGAAGTAACGCACGCCATAGGTATGTATCCACTCATCGGCCTGCCGTTGCGCCTCTTCCAGGGTGATGGGTTTGCTATCCATAATTCCTACTTCAATATATCCGAAGCAAAGTTAATCGTTTAAGGCAACACGAGCAAATGTTTCCCCAACTTATTCTTTGTTCTTACTATCCATGAAAATGGTTACAGGACCATCGTTGATGAGTGCACACTGCATGTCGGCACCAAAAACACCCGTTTTCACCGGTTTGCCGAGGCCCGATGAGAGCTCCGCACAAAAACGCTCGTACAGCGGCACCGAGATATCGGGCTTAGCCGCCTTGATATAGGACGGACGGTTACCCTTCTTCGTTGAGGCATGTAGAGTAAACTGGCTCACCACCAGCACCTCGCCCCCGATGTCCATCACCGAGCGATTCATCACGCCATTCTCATCATCGAAGATACGCATAGCCACCACCTTCTTTACAAGGAAGGCTATATCCTCATCGTTATCGGCATCCTCAATGCCTACCAGTATCATCATGCCTTGACCAATAGACGAATACAGTTGTTCGTCGATGGTAACCGATGCATTGCGCACACGCTGTATTATGATTCTCATTGTTGATAGTTTTTATTTCTTTTCAGATACGTTCTTCTGCAAGTAGCAAGAGATGGGATAGTGGTCAGAAGCCTTGACCGAGTGGTCTACCACACAATCATAAGCCTCAAAGGCAGGAGCATAGAGGATATGATCGATTCGGTAAAAGAGTTTGTTGCGATTATAGCTGAATCCCGGTCCATTGCCGCTCCGCACATAGGCATCGGCAAGCTCCCGCATAAACAGTTTATGAGTGTAGGATATGGGCGAGTCGTTGAAGTCGCCACAAACGATGATATAAGGTGTCGTGTCCTTCTGCACCTCAGCAAGCACCAGGTTGGCCTGTGCGGCACGCTTGGATACGGCATCGCGCAATTTCTTCACAATCTCACGCGTACCCTGCGAGCGTATCTTATCCTTGTTCGGGTCGGCCAAGAGCTGTTCGTAAGCACTTTTGTTCTCGTCATTGAGGTTGTTCGACTGCAGGTGACAATTATATACTACCACGGTGTCGGCACCATGCAATATACGATACTTGGCACATCCGTTACTCGTAGAGTTGAAGTCCACATCCTCGACACTCAGGATGGGATATTTCGACAAGCAGCAGAGGTAGTGCGACTTGGCTACCGACCAGTTGTTGAGCTGATACGAGCGGTAGGGATAAGCCTTCAGCAAGCCCTTGCCCCCCTTACTCTTGAGCGCCGAGAACGGGAACTCTTGCAGACAGATGATATCAGCATCGCAATTCTCAAGATAAGCAATTACCGGATTGTCAATGTTGGCAGTGGCATTCTTAAGGTTCAGACTGAGGATGTTATACGACACCACCTTGATGCTCTCCTCAGGAGGTGTCTGCCGTGACACGTTGATGGGAGAGAACACACGTATCTGCGGCAAGCATACCAGGAGTGCCCCTATCGACACCAACATGAAGCGCTTGTAGAGCAAGAGCCAGACGATGAGAAACGCCCCATTGGCCACCAGCACAAAGGGCATGGCAAGTCCCGCCAGCGAAAGCAGGGGCATCGATTCTACGGGAAGCAGCGGACTATAGGCACACCCTATGAGCAGCAGCGCCACCAGCAAGTTGACACCCACGATAGGCCCCAGCAGTATTTTGGCATACCACTTCATCGCTTGCTCGCATCAAAGAGTTTGCGCTTCTCCTCGTCGGTCAGACTGCTGTAGCCCGATTTCTTCAACTTCTCCAATATATGATCCACCTCGGCCGACTGAGCTTTCTTGCGGGCGTTGTAGTCATAGTCGGTCTTACGGTCATTTCCCGTAGCATTGTTGACATGCACCTTCATCTTCGGTTTGCGTGGCTTGCGCTCCCGCTTACGGAAGAGTGCCCCGATGGCATCGATACATACGTTGGCCCAGTGGGTGATGTCGTAGCCACGGTTGATACCACGCACAAACCACCATCCTGCCAAGGCACCACCCAGGTGCGCCAGGTGTCCGCCCGCATTGCTTCCGCCCACATAGAGGATATCGAAAAGCACGATGAAAAGGGCAAAATACTTCAGTCGCACCGGACCTATCAGCATCAGGTTGATGCGGTAGTCAGGCTCACGCACAGCCGTAGCCACCGCTATGGCCAGCACCGATGCCGAGGCCCCCACCAAGGTAGCACTATACAGGTCGCCGGCAAATACAGGAAACAGGTTGTAGGAAACGATATAGAAGAGCCCACCCATGAGTCCGCCCACGACATAGAGTCCGCGCAGGTGCTTCGATGAGAAGAAGTAGAGGAACAGGCGGCCAAACCAATACAGCCATAGCATATTGCCCAGCAGATGCCACACCCCCGCATGCATAAACATATAGGTGATCAGTGTCCAGGGCCTGCGCAGCAACTGCAGCAGGTCGGCAGGCAGATAGAGGTAGCTCCACAGGTGTGCCACCTGGATGTTGAACAAGCCCAGCGCCACCTCAGCCAACAAGCCCAGCACATATACCGCTACATTGATGTAGATAAGGCGAACTACGATGTTGCCCTGCCTGAATGTCCGCTTCAGGTCTTCAATAAATCCGTTCATTGCCCGTACCCTTTGTTTTCCAATACACAATCAGCAAGAAGCCAAACACCATACCTCCCAGATGCGCAAAATGGGCGATTCCATCGTTGTTCATGATGCCCAGCCCCAGCTCTATCACAAAGTAGCCAATGATGAGCCACTTGGCCTTGATGGGCATAGGCAGCGGGAATATGAACAGTTCCTGATTGGGAAACATCATGCCAAACGCCATCAGGATGGCATACACCGCACCCGAGGCACCTACCGTAGACACGCTGATGACACGCTCATACATCGTGAGCCACTGGGCTGCTGTGTGCGATACACCATGGATAGGGATCACCGCATCGGAAGCATACGTTGAGAGCTGCGCCATATCGGCCATATAGGGCATAAAGTCAAAGTACTGCGCCACCTCCTGCACCAAGCCGGCACCCACACCGCATAGCACATAGTAGAAAAGGAACCGCGACGGTCCCCACACGGTCTCCAGTATGCGTCCAAACATCCACACGGCAAACATATTGAAGAATATATGTTCGAAGCCCGAGTGCATAAACATATAGGTAAAGAGTTGGTAGAGTCTGAACTTCTCAGACTCGAAATAGTGAAGCCCCAGCACATCATTCAGGTCGATGCCATATCTCTCGGCCACGAACGCGCCAAAGAAGCAAAGAAGGTTGATGATAATGAGGTTCTTGGTTACAGTCGGTGTATCGTTCATCATGCTGCATTTTACAAAAAACGTGTAAAATTACTCATTTTCTTGCACACAGCCATCAAAAATAGGCACATTAAATACTTTTTCGGATTTTTTAAGAATCCAATCCCGTTTTATTTTTCGCCCACACCTCCTCAAATACCCTGCCCGGCACCTATTTTATACGCAACGATACCAACTAATTGCGGAAAATTTCGTAACTTCGCGCCGCAAAAACAGATTCTATAGTACACAGATGATTACACTTGACCAATTGAAGGACGTAAAGGAGCGCACCGAGGCGCTCAATCGCTATCTCGCCATCGAGGACAAAATGATACAGGTTGAAGAAGAGCAGCTGCGCACGCAGGTGCCCGGATTCTGGGACGACGCCAAGAAGGCCGAGGCGCAGATGAAGAAGGTAAAGGACCTGCAAGCATGGATCGATGGCTACAAGCAGGTGAAGAGCCTGGCCGACGAGGTAGAGGTAGCTTTCGAATTCTGCAAGGACGAACTCATCACCGAGGCAGAGCTCGATGCGGCATACGCCACAGCACTGGAGGCTATCGAGGCACTGGAGCTGAAGAACATGCTGCGCGAGGAGGCCGACAATATGGACTGTGTACTCAAGATCAACTCCGGTGCTGGCGGCACCGAGGCGCAAGACTGGGCATCCATGCTGATGCGTATGTACATGCGTTGGGCCGAGGCCAATGGCTACAAGCTGCGCGTATCGAACCTCCAGGAGGGCGACGAGGCAGGCATCAAGACCGTCACCATGGAGCTCGAAGGGCCGTTTGCTTATGGCTACCTCAAGGGTGAGAACGGTGTGCACCGCCTTGTGCGTGTATCGCCCTACAATGCCCAGGGCAAGCGCATGACCTCGTTTGCATCCGTGTTCGTAACCCCGCTCATCGACGACAGCATCGAGATCGAGATCAACCCCGCCCTGCTCTCATGGGACACCTTCCGAAGCGGTGGCGCCGGTGGTCAGAACGTAAATAAGGTAGAGTCGGGCGTACGCTTGCGCTACCAATACACCGACCCCTACACCGGTGTGCAGGAGGAGATCATGATCGAAAACACCGAGACCCGCGACCAGCCCAAGAACAAGGAGAACGCCCTGCGACTGCTCCGTTCACAACTCTACGACCGCGAGCTGCAGCACCGCATGGAGGAGCAGGCCAAGGTAGAGGCAGGCAAGAAGAAGATCGAGTGGGGCTCACAGATACGCAGCTACGTGTTTGACGACCGCCGCGTGAAGGACCACCGCACAGGCCATCAGACCTCCGATGTGGGTGGCGTCATGGATGGAAAGATCGACGGCTTCATCAAATCGTTCCTCATGTCAAATTCTTCGGACGAAGAATGATTTGAGTGAGCCCGACGCGAAACCAAATTTTCAATTTTTCAAGGTTCGTGCCAGCGAGCAAAATGCAAGTTTACTTGCGATTTCTCTGCGAGCACAGCCGAAGCTCAACAACGTAGTTGTTAATTTTCAATTCTCAATTTTTCATGCAAGAGATCGAGCGTAAGTTCCTCGTCACCGACGACACATACCGCACACTGGCCTACGACCAGTCAGAGATACTGCAAGGCTACATCTGTAGCGGACACGGCCATACGGTACGTGTGCGCACGCGCGGCGACAAGGGCTACCTCACCATCAAAGGCCCCTCGACGGATGGCATCAGCCGCTTCGAATGGGAGAAGGAGATCACCCTGCAGGATGCTCGCGAACTGTTTGCCCTCTGCCAGACAGGCCGTATAGAGAAGACCCGCTACCTCGTGCACAACGGCAAGCACACCATCGAGGTGGATGAGTTTCATGGCGACAACGAAGGCCTCGTGTTTGCCGAGATCGAGCTCACCGACGTCAACGAAGAGTTTCTCCGCCCCGCCTTCTTGGGTGCCGAGGTTACCGGCAATCCCCGCTACTACAATGCCTACATCAGCAAGCACCCCTACCCTACGTGGGATAAGGAGTGAACACGCCCTACCCTTAGCAACTCGCATAATCGGCCTGTCTGCCGCTTAGAATACGTCGTTTCCCCTATAAGAAAGTTTATAAATCGGTTGGCGGTGACGTTTTTTTATTCAACGTCCAATAACTTAAATACATACACTCGGCATTGGCCGTCCTGCAAGGGCGTAGCCACTTGCATTTCTGTGCTTTCCGTGCTTTCTGTGTGAAATTTATTGAAGATCCATTGTTTGTCGTGAGAAAGAGCTGTTTGTGTGTGAATTATCAAGGCTCTTATAACTTTTTTATAATGCGTTTCCCCTGTCTTATACTGGTATAGGTAGACACATTTAATAACCATTAAAATGTGTAGACAGTATGAGAAAAAAACATCAACGTTACAGTGAAGAAGAACGTTTGTCAATTCTTCGTGACTACTTTACTTCAGGTATGGGTAAGCG
>JAFZFZ010000020.1 GCA_017557005.1 Bacteroidaceae bacterium
CGTCTACAAAGGCTTTTCAAAAAATGTAGGTCTAGACGAAGCGAATCAGACAAAGAGAATAATTCTGCCAGAGCCTTTCGTTAGATTTATCAGACAAAGGCTTTTTCGCAAACGCAAGGCTCCTGTAGATTTATCAGAGCATCTAATTTCACCCCTAAATCGTCAAGTTTTACCCCTTACTCCCCCTTTTTTCAAGGTGAAGAAAGTTCATATTTGGGTTGGCATTGGCAGCGGTGCAAAGCACCAACGATAACGATAACGCTGACGTTAACATCCATTCGGTAGGCAACTTCTAATTTTCATGTTTTAATTCGCAACGTGATACGTTGCCACTGCCAACCTATTTATAGACTTTTTTCACTTAGTGTCCCAACGACTGCATTTTTTATTGTCTTGCTTATATTTGTACAATTCTCCACTCCCCCCCCACAAAAAAAAGGATTGTGCATTTATTCTACTACATATAATCCACTTTTCATATGCACCGAGATTATCTCTTGATTACAAAGTAAAATTCTACAACACAAATAAAAAGACTGAACGAAAAAGCTATAAAGGTTGATAGTGATTCGCAAATATTTGCTAAATTTGCAAAAACAGTAATTGTACACATAAGATATGGCAAAAGTAAATACGGCAGACATAGGATTTGAAGATCAGATATGGAAAGCGGCAGATAAGATGCGTGGCAACATTGATGCATCGGAGTACAAGTCAGTGGTACTCGGACTGATATTCTTGAAGTATATCTCTGATAAGTTTGAAACCCGCTACGAGGAGCTTGTGGCCGAGGGTGAGGGCTTCGAGGAGGATAAGGACGAATACACTGCTGAGAACATCTTCTATGTTCCCACTGAGGCGCGATGGTCTACCATTGCCGAGGCGGCACATACACCCGAGATTGGCACGATGATTGACAATGCCATGCGTGCCATCGAGAAAGAGAACCGCCGACTGAAGGATATTCTGCCCAAGAACTTTGCCCGCCCCGAGCTCGACAAGCGTCGTTTGGGTGATGTGGTGGACCTCTTCACCAATATCAAGATGCACGAGCATGGCGACTCGAAAGATATCCTTGGCCGTGCCTACGAATATTGCCTGTCAAAGTTTGCCGAGGCCGAGGGCAAGTTAGCCGGTGAGTTCTACACTCCCGCTTGCATTGTCAAAACTTTGGTTAATGTATTGGAACCCTATGCAGGCCGTGTGTATGACCCCTGCTGTGGTTCGGGAGGTATGTTTGTGCAGTCGGCCAAGTTTATCGAGAGCCATGCAGGCAATATCAATCAGATTTCGGTATACGGTCAGGATGCCAACCCCACCACATGGAAGATGGCGCAGATGAACCTCGCCATCCGTGGCATCGAGGCCGACCTGGGACAATACAATGCCGACACCTTCTTTAATGACTGCCACCCCACGCTGAAGGCCGACTATGTGTTGGCCAATCCACCCTTCAACCTCTCTGACTGGGGTGCCGACCGCCTTGCCGACGATGTGCGCTGGAAGTATGGCACACCTCCCAATGGCAATGCCAACTTTGCTTGGATACAGCATATCATCCATCACCTTGCTCCCTCGGGTCGCGCAGGCGTGGTACTTGCCAATGGTTCCTTGTCGAGTCAGAGCGGTGGCGAGGGCGACATCCGCAAGCAGTTGGTAGAGGCCGACCTTGTGGATTGCATCGTAGCCATGCCCTCACAACTGTTCTACACCACACAGATTCCCGTATGCGTATGGTTCTTCAATAAGGCCAAGAAGCAGAAGGGCAAGACCCTCTTCATCGATGCCCGCAACCTTGGTACCATGGTCACTCGCAAGCTGCGCGAACTCACCGATGGTGAGGATGGCGACATCCTGCGCATCGCTAACACTTACAAACAATTTGTCGAAGGTACGCTGACCGACGAAAAGGGCTTCTGTGCCGTAGTCGATACCGCCAAGATTGCAGAGCAAGACTACATCCTCACCCCAGGCCGTTATGTAGGCATTGCCGAGCAGGAGCAGGACAGCGAACCCTTTGAGGAAAAGATGACACGCCTCACCACTGAACTATCGTCACTCTTCGAGCAATCACACGCTTTGGAGGAGGAGATAAAGAAGCAGTTGGGTAGCATCGGATTCAAGTTTTGAATAAATCGTAGATGGAAAATGAAAAACGAAAATCAAAATATCGAGTACAAGGAAGCGTGGCGCGACGAATACTTGAAATGGATTTGCGGCTTTGCCAATGCACAAGGCGGTAAAATCTATATTGGTGTGGATGATGACAAGAATGTGGTTGGAGTGGTAGATGCCCACCGCCTGATGGAAGATATCCCAAACAAGATAGTCAATCATTTGGGTATCGTGGCCGATGTTAATCTGCTTAACGACAAAGACAGTGAATATATCGAAATAGTTGTTGCTCCCAGTAATATGCCCATAGCCTATAAGGGTATTTATCATTATCGTTCGGGGGCAACAAAGCAAGAATTGAAAGGTGTTGCTTTGCAACAATTCATCATGCAGAAGATGGGGCGCTCATGGGATGATATCCCCATAGAGCATGCTTCGATAGATGATATTGACCGCAGTGCAGTGGACTATTTCCTGCGTTGTGGAATTAGTGCAGGAAGAGTAGCCGAAGATGAACGAGATGCATCTACAGAAGAGGTTCTTGCAAATCTGGGCCTTATCACGCCCGATGGAAAACTGAAAACAGCAGCCTTGTTACTATTCGGAAAACAGGTTAGAAAGTTTTTCCCGTCAGCTGATTTTAAGATAGGTAGGTTTCATTCCAGCGAAAGCGATCTTATAACACAAGATTTGATAGAATGCAATATCATTCAGATGGCAGGTAAAGTTATTGAATCCTTGCGCTCGAAGTATCTGATCTCTCCTATCCATTATGAGGGCTTACAACGTGTAGAAGAACTGGAGATTCCAGAAAAGGCTCTGCGCGAAATCATCTATAACTCCATTGCCCATAAAGATTACACGGGTCCCTCCATCCAAATGAGGGTGTATGATGATTGTGTGGAAATCTGGAATTATGGTTTATTGCCCGATGGACTGACACCTGAGGCTTTGATGCGCAAACATGCATCCTATCCTCGCAATAAGAATGTTGCATACGCTTTTTTTAAAGCCGGTTTCATAGAATCGTGGGGACGTGGCTATAAGAAAATTCGTGAAGAGCTCGACCGTGTGGGAATGCCCATGCCTATCGTCGAGGAAATGGATGGTGGTGTGTTGGCAGTGATGAAGCGTTTTACTATTGATGAAGTTATTGCCAGACGAAAGGGGGATACGACAGAAACCGACAATGAGGTCGGGAACTTGTCGGGAACTTGTCGGGAACTTGTCGGGAACTTGTCGGGAACTAAATTGACCGGACGTCAGTGGAATATTTGTGCAATCATCAAAGATAATCCATACTCTACCGCTGAATCTATGGCAGCATCCTTAAAAGTAAGCGTAAGAACAGTAGAACGTGACTTGTCTGCCTTGCAGAAACTTGGCATCATACGCCACGAAGGGAAAAGGAATACCGGTATTTGGGTGATACTTGAGCAACCTTGCAGATAATATGACATTGATGTAGCCATCGGATTTAAGTATCGAAAGACGGAGAATTAAAACAAGAAAGCAATACGCATTTTTTGAGTCTTTGTCAGCCTTGATAGTTGGATAATATTGAGATATAATATTGAATAACGATATAGAATGAACGATTTTTTTTCATCCATAAAAGCATTAGTAGAGAAAGTAGATTTGATTGTTTTACTTCTCTCATTGGCTATTAGCATATTTGTATTTAATGTGTGGATACCCCATTCATTATGGGCTGTTTTTGTATTTTGTATTGCGTATCCTTGTATTGCTGGTGTTCACAAATTGATTGTGTATGGGTATAATGAGCGTAAGGCGAAGAAATATATTGCTAAGCAGGAAAGGCAGAAGGCTAAAGAAGAACAGGAAAAGGATGAACAAACTAAGGCGCATTTATGCACTATTTTTGCATCACTTCCGAATGATACAAAGAAAGGGCTGATTATGCTATATCAAATGCCAGAGCCAGATGGGGGATTCAAAAACACAAGAATTTTAACTGAGAGTAATGAAAATTACCAATATATCTTGAACGCTATATCTATAGTCGGTTCAAGAAATATTAATCATCCATATGTCTATAGAGAAAATATGTTGAATCCATCAGTTTTTTATATTGACGTTGACTTTTATAAGGTGTTAGAAGAGAAGTCTAAAATATTTGAAATGTAAGTAATGTATGAGTGAATGGAGAATATTACATATATCTGATATTGGAAGAATCGTAACAGGAAAGACTCCAAGGACATCCATAGAAAGGAATTATGGCGGTAGTATACCTTTTTTGACCCCCTCAGATGATTTGTCTGGAAAGTTTGTACCTCAAACGAATAAAACCATAACTGAGCAAGGATTGTCAGAGGTAAGGAATTGCCTTTTGCCTCCTAATTCTGTGTGCGTAAGCTGTATCGGATCCGACTTGGGTAAAGTTGTTAAAACAACGAAACCATTGGTGACAAACCAACAATTCAACTCCATTATTCCTAATAATGATGAGTATGATTCTGATTTCGTCTACTACTTAATGCTAACTGTTGGAAAGCGGCTAAACTACATAGGAAAGACATCGACTGCTGTCCCTATTGTGAATAAAACTCATTTTTCTAATTTTGAAGTTAATGTTCCTTCATTAGAAAAGCAAAGGCTTATCGCAAATATCTTATCCTCTCTCGACGATAAAATCGAGGTGAATCGTCGGATAAATGATAATTTAGCAAACTAATCGACCAAAACATCATCAACGCTTAGTTCTCCGCTCATTAACTTTGGTAAGAGGGTATCACGAAGGGCTGCTAGCTTTTGATTTTCAATTCTGTTTTTTGATATAATCCTATACAGAGGAATCACTTTATCTTCAAACTCACTTATAGTTTCAATTTTAGGGACTCTGAAATTATAATCCAATGTATCTTTCGGATGAAATCGTTGATGACTTCCTGTTGACCCATTAGTTAATGATAGCACAAAATCATAAAAATCATCCGAGTTTAATAATGAATAACAAAATCCTAACATCTCAGATTTTTTTGGTTGGTATGGGACAAACTCCGTAGAACATATTGCATGCTCTGTTTGTGGATTAGGTAACCAAATACGTTTTATCCTCGGATTCAATTTAGAAAACAGTATTACATTATCATTAATAATAAATTTGGAACTTTTAATATCACTACCTTTTTCACAAACAGGTAGTATCCCCGCATCATAAGCAGGTAAACTATAATGTTCAAAAATAGTATTGGGATACAACGATGGATTAATAGAGTCCTTATTGATATCTACAATTTGGCTGAGCTTTACTTCTTTCCAATCCTCACTACGATTATCCACAAACCACTGCTTATACAACGCTTGTGCCTGCTGCTCTAAATTATCATTTATACGACGATTGTTTTCAATCTTATCATCCAATGCATCCAGTATTTCGACAATTCTATTTTGGATAGGGCGTGGAGGAAGACATAATGGCATATCTCCATATGTTTTTGCATTAATGTTTCCCCTCGTCCCTCCTGTGTCGAAAGATTTCACCCAATTATAATAAGGTTGGGAGTGTGTGTAATATTTTAGAATTCTAGGATTAACTTTTTGGTCATCTAATCTAAAGCGAATTAAGAATCCTGCATATACTAATACTCCATCACGACCGTCATAAAAGTATGAACGTCCAGTGCTATTTCCCGTTCTTGCGAATACAATATCATTCTTTTCAAGTAAATACTTTTCGGCATCTTCAGAATCGACAGACATTAATCCCGAATAGTTTAAAGTTCCATCATCGTTAATGTCTGTGATGCGTAGATAAGTGTATTTGTCCTTATTAAAGGGGATCGCTGGCGCACCTATACCATATTCTCCTTTTCCCTTAGATAATTCCTTTAATGTATATGTTTTCCATTCTTCCATACTCAACTGATATATCTTCTATGTGAAATCTTTACATTGTTTTGATTGACCATAGCATAGTGCATGGTGGTGTCTATCTTTACATGTCCCAAGAGTTTCTGTACTTGCTCTATAGGCATACCCTTGTCTATGGCCATTGTGGCAAGGGTTCGGCGAAACTTATGTGGATGTACCTTATTGATTGCGACTTTACGGCCAAGCTGTCTTAAGCGTAGCTCCACACCGTTAACGTTTAATCGGTTATGGGGGCTGTGTAGCGACACGAATAGTGCGGGATTATCATCTGTTCGGCTTGCAAGATATTGTTTCAAGTGTATCTTGGTGCGTGCATTGAAGTACACCTCACGCTCTTTGTTTCCCTTACCAAACACCACACATTCGCGTTCATGGAAGTCGATGTCGTCACGATTGATTTTTACCAGTTCGCCTACACGAATACCCGTTGATGATAGCAGGTCAATGATGGCAAGGTCGCGAATGTGAGTACAACTATCGCGCAGAGTTTCGAGATTTTCATCGGAGAACACCTCTTTTACGAGTGAGCCAGTCTTGACCTTATGGATGCGACGCACAGGACTTTTAAGGATATAATCCTCATCTTCTAACCAGGAAAAGAAACTGGAGAAGATGCGACGGATATTGTCAATTGTCACTTTAGAGGAATGGTTGGTCGCTTGATAGTTCGACAAATAGCACCTCAAGTCATTGGTCGTGATATCGATGACATCTTTGTCTATTTGATTCATCATGCACTCAATGGTAGAGGAGTAGTACTTCAGTGTTTTCTCCGAACATCCTTCCACACGTTTGGCAGAAATAAACAACGCCTGCAACTGTGAGTTTGCACTCACTCTTGTTTGCGAATCAGGTGTCGATGCCGTTACCTCGACATGCTGCAATGTGCGAATCAACACATTGCTTAATACACTCATCTGTTCTGCCGAAATGACGGTTTGCATACTTGCCTTAATCTCTCTAATAATCTCATCCTTCATAGCTGTATATTTTATTAAATCCACTAAAATACACAGTATGCCGTAATCCACGCAAAAATAATACATAAATGATAATTTAGCAAACTAATCGACTAAAACATCATTAACGCTCAGTTCTCCATTCATCAACTTGGGTAATAGCGTGTCGCGCAGAGTTGCCAAGTTTCGATTTTCGATTCTATTAGCAATTATAGCCTTAAATATTGGTGCAATCATATTATTGAGTTTTTCCAATTCCGAAGATTCAGGGATTAATACCTCTGAAACTTCCAAATCACCACGTTTAATATGCCCCATAGTCACGGCCTTGTCCTTTGCAATACGAATAAATTTAGCCAGATGATATTTCGTCCAATAATAAATAAACCATTGAGGATATTTGTCCGATGAAACTTTGAATAGGTGTTGGTTTAATCCACATGTTCCACCACACCAAACATCAACCAATAATGTTCCTGACCATGAAAAGATAATATCCCCATCGTTAATGACATATCTCTTATCTATAGATGAGGAGCAAAGATCACTTGATTCGTCACATCCACCTTGTCCTAACTCTTTAATCTTTAATACGGGGATACCTATTTCTCCTTCTTTTGGCCTGAACTTCTGCATAGCAAGCCCATTGAGATAACTCGCGATATCTGTTAAATATGCCTTGTTGCATGTAGTAATGAAAGCGGAGTTGTTAATAAAACTCTCTTCAAACAACGCTTGTGTCTGCTGTTCTAAATTATCATTTATCAACTATATCTGCAGAAAGTAGAGCAAAGAAAATAAAAAACTCATGCGTTGAGTCTTTTTTAAGAATAAAGGAGTTATCTTTGTAGATTTTACCTATAGCGAGAACTCATAATAAAGAAAAAGTAACGGATAAAGTGACGGATAAAGTAACGGATAAATCTTGCACTATGAGCAACTATAACTTCACCGAACAGCATTTTGAGAATGCGATATTGGAGCTGATGCATGAGCGCTTGAAGTACGATTATGTGTATGGGCCCAATGTGGAGCGCGACTATAGCGAACCGTTGCATATGGAATTGTTGCGCCAATCGCTATACAATATCAACAAGTTGCCTGCCGAAGCTATAGAGGAGGCGATAATCAAGATTCGCACCATTGAGACAGGTTCGCTGGTGCAGCGCAATGAGACCTTTACCGACTATCTGCAAAATGGTGTGGAGGTAAACTACTACGATGGCAAGGAGCAACGCGCCACACGAGTGAAGTTGATCGACTATGCCCAGCCTCTGAACAATACCTTCACCGTTACTAATCAGTGGACTATAGAGGAGCGTTCGACACGCCGTGCGGATATCATCGTATTCGTGAACGGCTTGCCTCTCGTGGTGGTAGAACTGAAATCGCCCTCGCGTGAGCAGACCAATGCTTCGGAAGCATATGCCCAGTTGCGTAACTACATGCAGGAAGTACCGTCGCTATTCGTATACAACGCTTTCTGCGTGATGAGCGATATGGCTATCTCAAAGGTGGGAACGATAACAGCAGGCGAAGACCGCTATATGGAGTGGAAGACGACGGACGGTTTCCGTGAGAGCAATCGCGCTATCACATTCGACGTGCTGTTTGAGGGTATGTTTGAGAAAACACGCCTGATAGAAATACTACGCGAGTTTATCTGTTTCTCAAAAGATGAGAAGCAGAGTGCCAAGATACTGGCTGGCTATCATCAGTTCTTTGCTGTGCGCAAGGCGGTAGACTCAGTAGTGGAGGCCACGAAGACCGATGGTAAGGGTGGTGTATTCTGGCATACGCAAGGCTCGGGCAAGTCGCTTTCCATGGTATTCTTTGCCAAACGAATACAAGAGGCTTTATCATCGCCTACCATCGTAATACTTACTGACCGCAACGACCTTGATGGACAACTCTACAAGCAGTTTGCCAAGTGTGCTGACTTTCTGCGTCAGACACCCGTGCAAGCGACAAGCCGTGCCCACTTGAAGGAGTTGCTCGATGGACGCGAGGCAAACGGAATCTTCTTCACCACGATGCAGAAGTTTGAAGAGAGCGAGGAGCCGCTATCAACACGACGCAACATCGTGGTGATGGCCGACGAGGCACACCGTAGCCAGTATGGACTGACCGAGAAGTTTGACCGTGAGGGCCGACTGAAGGTGGGTGCTGCACGCCGTGTGCGTAACTCACTGCCCAACGCTACATATATAGGATTTACAGGTACGCCCATAGCGCAGAAAGACCGCTCTACACGTGAGGTATTTGGTGACTACATCGACATCTATGATATGACACAGGCTGTAGCCGATGGAGCTACACGTCCGGTATTCTATGAAAGTCGTGTCATCAATCTCAAATTGGATGATTTGGTGCTGCGTACTATTGACGATGAATATGAATCTATCGCTGCTGAAGGATTGGCCGAGGAGTATGTCATAGAGAAGAGCAAACGAGAGCTGGGACGTATGGAGTCGATACTCGGAGCCGAAGAGACGATAGAGTCGTTGGTGACGGATATCGTTTCGCACTATGAGGAGTATCGCCAATATGAACAGACGGGTAAGGCGATGATTGTGGCTTACTCGCGCCCCATAGCGATGAAGATATATCACAGCATATTGGAGAAACGCAAAGATTGGAAGGAGAAGTTGGCCGTGGTGATGACCTCGGACAACAGAGACCCCGAAGAGTGGCGGGCTGTGATAGGCAATGATAGTTACAAGAAGGAACTGGAGAAGCAATTCAAGGATAATGATAGTCCGCTGAAGATTGTCATCGTGGTGGATATGTGGCTCACGGGATTTGATGTGCCGTCATTGTCTACGATGTATGTATACAAGCCGATGTCAGGGCACAACTTGATGCAGGCCATTGCGCGTGTCAACCGTGTGTTTGGCGACAAACAGGGTGGATTGGTGGTCGACTATGTGGGCATTGCCTCGGCACTGAAGCAGGCAATGAACGATTACACCATACGCGACCGAAAGAACTATGGCGATACGGACATATCGAAGACGGCTTATCCCGAGTTCCAGAAGAAACTGGAGGTGTGTCACGACTTGTTGCATGGGTTCGACTATTCGGGATTCTATGGAGAGTCTGCCATGGCGAGGGCTACGGCGATAAGTGGTGGAGTGAACTTCCTGCAATCTCCCGAACGTGAAGAGACTAAGCAACTCTACATTAAGGAGGCACTGATGCTGAAGCAGTCGTTGTCGCTCTGTCAGAGTCTGCTCAACCGTGAGGAGCGATTGAAAGCGGCCTACTTCGAGGCGGTACGCACATTGCTTACTCGCATAGAGGGTAAGGGAAAGATTTCGTTCCGCGAGATAAACGAGCGCATCAATGAACTGCTGAAGCAGAGTATCAAGAGCGAGGGGGTAATCAATCTCTTCTCGGATATCAAGGAGGAGTTCTCCATCTTTGACCCGAAGTTCCTTGCCGAGATAGCACAGATGAAGGAGAAAAACTTTGCTGTGGAGTTGCTGCGCAAACTGATTGCTGAGCAGATACGTGTATACCAACGCACCAATACGGTGAGAGCAACCAAGTTCTCGGAAATACTCGCTAACGCCATGAGCAGTTACCTCAAGGGAATGCTTACTAACGAAGAGGTGATAGAAGAACTCTTGAAAACAGCACATGCCATCATAAATGGCGAGGAGGAAAGCAAGAAACTGAATCTGTCATCTGAGGAGATGGCTTTCTATGATGCTATCACCAAACCAGAAGCCGTGCAAGACTTCTATACCAATGACCAACTGGTGGCCATTACGCGCGAATTGACTGAAGCGCTGCGTACCAACAAGACCATAGACTGGAACATGAAAGAAAGTGCAAGAGCAGGCATGCGACGTATTGTGAAGCGACTACTCAAGAAATACAAATATCCACCCGAAGGACAAGAGGCTGCACTGGAAACCATCATGGCACAGTGTGAGATGTGGAGTGAGAATAATTAAGGTATAAAGTAACCCGTTCCTTTTTCTTAGTTAAGTAAACTAATACAATCAGTTATTGTAATATATGAAACAGCTGAGAATTCGGTTGAACATATCAGAAAATTCCAACAGTAAAGACATAAGACATAGCAAAGAAAGAGGGTGCCGCAGCACCCTCTTTCCTATATATATAATACTACACTTTACAGACGATTGCCAGGCTTGGGGAATATCACGGCAGGCTTGAATTCTTTAGCCTCCTCAGGAGTCATCTGGGCATAGGCCATAATGATAACCACATCGTCGGGCTGCACGAGACGTGCAGCGGCGCCATTGAGACAGATAGAGCCAGAGCCACGCTCACCCTTAATGATGTAGGTAACGAAGCGCTCGCCGTTGTTATTGTTTACGATATGCACCTGCTCACCTTCGAGCATGCCTGCAGCATCCATCAAATCCTCATCGATGGTGATGCTACCCATATAGTTGAGATTGGCCTCGGTGACACGGGCACAATGTATCTTCGATTTCAATACTGTTACTAACATATTATTTATATCTGATATTATCAATCAATCGTACTTTTCCGCAATATACGGTGATGCATCCAACGATATAGTCGGCATCGTCCCAAGCAGCCACAGGCTGCAAGGTATCACCATTCACCACTTCGTAATACTCAAGCTCCAACCCTTCGGTATCAGCTATTGCCTGTTCCACCATCTGCTTGGTTTCCTCCAGTGAATGTTCCTTGGCATAGTCTACACTTGTGAAGAGTGCCTTTGAGATGGCCAATGCCGTGACGCGCTGTTCGGGTGTGAGCAATGCATTGCGGCTACTGAGCGCCAAGCCATCGGCTTCACGTACAATGGGGCAACCTACGATCTCCAATTTGAAGTCCATCTGGCGCACCATCTCACGGATGATAGCCAACTGCTGGAAATCCTTTTCACCGAAATAGGCACGGTCGGGCTCAACATACATAAAGAGTTTGCTCACAATCTGTGCCACGCCATTGAAATGGCCGGGACGATACACACCCTCCATCACTTTATCGAGGGGATCAAAGTCAAACACGCGAGTGTCGGGCTCAGGGTACACCTCCTCCACAGTAGGGGCAAATACGCAATCGGTACCAAGCGCCTCAAGCAATTGGCAGTCGGCCTCCAATGTACGCGGATAGCGTTCCAGGTCACCTTTATCGTTAAACTGGGTAGGATTGACAAATACGCTCACCACAGTTACGCCATTCTCTTTCACACTACGCTTCACCAACGAAGCATGTCCTTCGTGCAAGGCACCCATCGTGGGCACCAAGCCTACACTCTTACCAGCGGCACGTGCCTCAGCAAGGAAAGCATGCAGTTTGTCTATAGTTTCTACTACCAACATTTCTTTCGTTTTTATAAAAACAGTGCAAAGGTAATCATTAATTAGGAAATAGGTAATAGAATATGTTTGGATTTTAACGTTGAAAGGCGGATTTATATGTATTGCACCTAATAGGAGGTACTCTTTTTCGTTTTTCCATAGTGTCGTCAATCCCAACAAAAACACCCAAAACGTTTCTTCCATATAGCAATTGCCATACTCATAAAAGCCAACACACTGTTTCTCACGTATTTTAACAAACATTATAGGCAAAATCGGAATACAAACTTGCGCATATGCCACATTTTTTTAGTATCTTTGCACGAAATTTCGCCACGAAGGCGATTTTACTTGTTGATATAATACGTAATAAAGACATATACAACTTTAATGAAAGCGAACAAAATTCTATTTATTGCCCAAGAGATCGTACCGTTTACGGAAAGTAGTGCAATGGCCGACAACTGTCGTTTCCTATTGCAAGCAACCCAAGAGAGAGGACACGAAATTAGGACTTTCATGCCCAAGTGGGGCAATATCAACGAACGCCGCAATCAACTACACGAGGTGATACGCCTGACAGGCATGAACATCATCGTTGACGATACCGACCACCCACTTATCATCAAGGTAGCGTCAATCCAGCAATTGCGCACTCAGGTGTTCTTCATCCTCAACGACGACTATTTCCGCAACCACCTCAACACACGTGATGAGAATGGCGAGGAATATGCCGATAATGACGAGCGCACCATCTTCTTTGCTCGCAGCGTACTTGAGACCGTCAAGAAGCAGTCATGGTACCCCGACGTGATCCACTGTCACGGATGGATTGGCGCTCTCACAGGCCTCTACATCAAGACATTCTACAAAGATGAGCCTGCATTTAAGAATACCAAGTTCGTATATTCACTCTACGACGACGCCTTCAATGCATCGTTCCCTGAGGACTACCTGAAGAAGGTTATCATCAAGAACATGGAACAGGTTGACTTCGACGACATCGCCACACCCGTTACCTACCAGGAGCTCAGCAAGATTGCTATCCGTTGGGCCGACGGCGTAATACAGAACAGCGAGAACGTAGACAGCACACTCGTTGACTATGCCCGTTCACTTGGTAAGCCCGTACTTGAGTACAAGACCGGTGCCGAGTATGCCGATGCTTGCAGCGACTTCTACAACCAATTGTACGCTCAGGAGTAACTCTTTTGTACAACCCAAAGCAATAGCGAGGAATGAAAAGATCATTTATCTACATACTGATAGCCCTCGTATGCTGCATCGCTTGCGATGACAATACAGGAACATTAGGCAACAGCATCACCCCGGGTGCCGACTCTATCGACATCAAGACCCGCACCTACTATGCCACGACACGTTCGTTGGCCGTAGATTCCGTTCTTGGCAAGACCGGCAAGGTATACCTTGGCCGATTCACCGATCCCGAGACCGATGCCATCTTTGAAGCCGATTTCATCGCTCAGTTCAACTGCGCCGAGGGTGGTAACGTATTCCCCCCTGCCGATAGCATCAAGGGCGACAGCGCCGTACGCACCGAGCTACGCCTGTTCTTTACCAGCTTCTTTGGCGACTCCATCAACACCATGGGCGCTGAAGTATACCAGTTGCAAGAGACACTCCAGGAGGGAGAGACATACTATACCAATATCGACCCCACCCAATACTATGACCCTGCAGGTCCTATCGCCAGCAAGGTATACACAGCTATTGACTACACCCTGGAGGATAGCGAATTGGAGGATTCAGAGCACTACGCCAATGTATGCATCCCCTTGCCCAACGAGATTGGCAACGAGATGATCAAGCTCTACCGCAGCAATCCCGAATTCTTCGAGAATGCCACCAACTTCATCCAAAATGTATGTCCTGGCTACTATGTAAAGTCTACGCATGGCGACGGCACCGTACTCTACATTGACCAAGTGTCGCTCAACATACATTTCCAGGATCAGCGCACCGACTCCATCTACGTAACCCAATTCGTAGGTTCCGAAGAGGTATTGCAGACCAACCGCTTCAGCAACCAACAGGTAAGCCACCTCGTTGCAGATAGCAGTTGCACCTACCTTAAGACCCCTGCAGGTATCTTTACCGAGGTAACCCTCCCCGTGGATGATATCATGGCCGAAGGCGACAGCATCAACTCAGCCAAGATTATCTTCACCCGATACAACAACCCCACTGACACCCGTTATCAGTTTGGCACACCTCAGACATTACTCATGGTGCGTAAGGGTGAGATGAGCGCCTTCTTCGAGAAGAACAAGCTCACTGACAACATCAGTTCTTACTACACCACCTACAACGGCATCTACAACCGCTATGAATATAGCAACATTGCACGCCTCATCGTACATTGCTACAACGAGCGCATGAGCTGGCTGCAGGAAAACGCAGATAAGACCGAGGCCGATTACGAAGCCGTTCATCCCGAGTGGAACAAGGTTGTACTCGTACCCGTTACTACGATTATTGATTCCAACAATAACATCGTCAACTTCCGCCACGACCTCAGCCTCAACTCTACCCGCCTCGTTGGTGGCAACGACAAGATAGAGATCAAGGTTATCAGCAGTTCGTTCAAGGCTGAATAAGCGCAACCGCACTCACACGACACCACACACAAATAAAGGCCGCCCAATGGCGGCCTTTATTGTTGTCTTCAACTAAATCCTTAAGCCTTATCGAGCGCTATCATACGTGCCATATACTTGCCGATGATATCAAACTCAAGGTTCACCACACTACCCACACTAAAGGTATGGAAGTTGGTATGCTCGTGTGTATAGGGAATGATAGCCACCTGGAAGGTATCTTCGGTGGGATTGCATACGGTCAGACTCACACCATTGACTGTCACCGATCCCTTATCTACAGTAAAGTAGCCACGGCGAGCCATCTCCTTGTCAAAGGTATACTTAAAGGTATAGTACCAGCTTCCCTCAGCATCCTGTACATTGATGCAGGTAGCCGTCTGATCCACGTGACCCTGCACGATATGTCCGTCGAGTCGGCCATTCATCACCATACTGCGCTCCACGTTCACCTCATCGCCCACAGCCAGCAAGCCGAGGTTGCTGCGCTCGATGGTCTCCTTCATTGCAGTCACCGTATAGGTACCATCCTGAATGCTTACCACAGTGAGACACACACCATTGTGCGACACACTTTGGTCAATCTTCAACTCATCCACAAAGCTACACTTAAGCGTGAGATGCAAGTTTTCCTGTTCCTTTACGATGCCAACAACCGTAGCACACTCTTCTACTATTCCTGAAAACATATTATTATCGTTTTATATACATTATAAGTCAATATCCAACACCAATGTTTACTCGCCTGCAGCAATAAACTCACAGAAACGTTCCATCTGCTTCGAGAATGAAAAAGCATCGCGCGAAGCACTGAGACAATTCTCCACATACGCAGCATACGCCTCATCGTCCATAGCTACAAACGCACGTATATTCTGTGCCAAAGCCACGTAGTCGCCGTGTGCCGACACTAAGCCAAAGCCGTACTCCTCTACAATGCGAGCACCTTCGCCCTCACCACTGAACAGTACGGGGATACCCTCGGGCAGCAAATCAAAGATCTTCGAAGGTACAGCACCATGGATATGAGCCGCAAGAGGAATAACGGAAAGATCATACTTCTTCAATTCCTCGCTCATCTGCTGCTTTGAGACATAACCGTGATAGTAGATATTCTTATCACCCTGCTTGATATACTCCTCAATGGCGGCCATCTGGTTACCTCCACCATAAAGATGCATCTCCACGCCCAATTCCACGAAATCGATGCCGCGCAACAACGACAACATATCTTGCGCCACACCGAAGAGTCCGGCATACACCACCTTCAGCACCTTGCTACGGGGCTTAGCCTCGCCTTCTACCTGCACAGGCTGCAAGTTGCGATACAGGAACGTACGTCGATCAGGGAACATACCGCGCACATGCTCTACAATCTCACCCGACTGGCCCATCACCGCATCGGCATTGCGATACATGAAACGTTCGATACGACACATCACACGGTGCGAAAGACTCCCCTCACGCATGAATCCGAGTTCCACGGCCGACATAGGCCATAGGTCCGATACATTGAGAATCGTCTGCTTGCGGAAACATTTCTTAAACAGAGCAATGGCCGATGCAGCCACCAGGATAGGAGGCGACTGTATGATGACACGGTCGTAACTTTTGATCAGTTTACGTCTACGAGCAAAAGCCCATAGCGTAGTAGCAAAAGCCATCATCGCCAATACACGCTTCAGCGGATTCTTCGACACCGTAGCATACGTCCAATAACGATATACATCAATACCGTCAATGGTCTCTTTCATTGAGAAGTGGCCACGATAGCCATCAAAGATACGTCCTTTAGGATAATTGGGCAAACAGGTCAGTACATCCACCTCCATTCCCGAAGCCTTCAATCCCTTTGCAAGGTTGGTGATGCGACTGGGTGCCGCTCCCACCTCAGGCTCGTAGTAGAATGAGACGATGAGTACCTTCATAAACCCTCTTAAATTGTCTTAATATAATTCACGATACGTTCACACGCCTTGCCGTCACCATACGGATTCACCGCCTTGCTCATCGCATCATAGTAGGCTGCGTCGTCAAGCAGTTGTGACACCTCGTTAACGATCTTATCATAGTTTGTACCTACGAGCTTTACCGTACCCGCCTCCAAAGCCTCGGGGCGCTCGGTCGTGTCGCGCATCACAAGCACCGGCTTACCCAGTCCGGGCGCCTCCTCCTGGATGCCACCGCTATCGGTAAGCACAAGGGTCGACTTCTCCATCAAGTATACGAAAGAGAGATACTCCAACGGTTCAATGAAGAACATGTTGCCAGCCTCACCCCAGCCCTCTCCAGCAGAGAGAGAGTTAAGGCCAGTGAACACCTCTTGGATAGGTTTGCGCACGTTGGGATTCAAGTGCATGGGATATACAAAATCCACATTGGGGTACTTCTGCACCAAATCACGGATGGCCGTACACATATGGATGAAGCCATCACCAAAATTCTCTCGACGATGACCGGTGATCAAGACAAGCCTACGGCTCTTCAATTGACAATTGACAATTGACAATTGACAATTATTTCCGCCATCGCTGTTCTTATTTTTTCCTAAGCGTTCTACATCATACCCAGCGGTAGCAAGCACGCCCTTCAGTTCCGCACTGAGGCGTTCGTCACCTTTAATCTTGTCCACCACCCAGTAGAGAGCATCGATAACCGTATTACCAGTTACCGTGATACTAGCTTCGCTCACCTTCTCCTCCAAGAGGTTCTGGCGACTGAGCGGAGTGGGCGAAAAGTTATAGGTAGCGATACGACCCGTAATCTGACGGTTCATCTCCTCGGGCCAAGGGCTATAGATATTGTGTGTACGCAAGCCAGCTTCCACATGGCCTACGGGAATCTGCTGATAGAAAGCAGCCAATGCAGCCGCCGTGCTGGTTGTGGTATCACCATGTACGAGCACCACATCGGGTTGCACCTCACGCAACACATCACGCATACCGAGCAGCACACGAGATGTCACATCGTAGAGGTCCTGCCCCTGCTTCATGATGTTAAGGTCGTAATCGGGAGTAATCTCAAAGAGTCCCAACACCTGGTCCAGCATCTGACGGTGCTGACCGGTCACACATACGATTGTCTTGAAATCCTCGGTATATTGTTCGAACGCCTTCACCAACGGAGCCATCTTGATAGCCTCGGGGCGAGTACCAAACACAAGCATTACCTTCTTCATGCCTACACTTCTTTATTTCTTAAATACACCACAGAAGTCGAGCACCTGTACATCGGTACGATAGTTCAGTTCTGCAAACTCGCGGTGGTTTACTAAATAAACGACAATATCGGCTTTTTCGTATGCGACCTTGTAATCTGTCAGCTTAAACACATTATGTTCGGTGATATTGGGCTCCACCACCATCACATTACCATTGTTGCACGACTGCAACACACGAGATGTGATAAACTTAGCAGGCGATTCGCGCAGATCATCAATATTGGGTTTGAAAGCCAATCCCATCATTGCCACTCTTGGTGAACGATGGTTCTTGAGTTCAAATTCCAGCATCATGCGACGCACCTTCTCGGCACACCACTGCGCCTTATGGTTATTGATTTCACGCGCTTGATAGATGATACGCGCTTCACCAGGATAAGCTGACGATATGAAATAGGGATCCACAGCAATGCAATGTCCACCCACGCCACATCCAGGCTGTAGGATATTTACACGCGGATGTTTGTTGGCCAGTTCGATAAGTTCCCACACATTAATGCCCGCCTTATCACAGATGAGCGACAGTTCGTTGGCAAAGGCAATCTGTACATCGCGCGAAGCATTCTCTGTGAGTTTACACATCTCAGCCGTACGACAATTGGTCGAGTGCAGCTGTCCCTTCACGAAATACTGATAAAACTCCTTAGCCTTCACGGTCGAAGCCTCATCGATACCACCAATCACACGATCGTTGTTCACCAACTCATGGATGATGTTACCAGGCAACACACGCTCGGGGCAATATGCTATATAGATTTTACCTTTCAGCTCAGGACGCTCACCATAGATCAACTCCGCCATCTTCTCGGTCGTACCGATAGGCGATGTTGACTCAATCACATACAGGTCGCCCTCCTTCAGCAACGGAAGCACCATGCGTGTAGCCGCCTCTACAAAAGAGATATCAGGCTCGTGTTCCCCCTTGAAGGGTGTAGGTACCACGATAAAATAGGCATCAGACTCTTGAGGCTGAGTATATGCTTTAAAATTGCCCGAAGCGATTGCCTCTTGCAGCAAATCCTCCAAGCCCTCTTCAATAATATGCAGCTTACCAGAGTTTGTCACCTCCACGACGTCTGAATTGACATCCACGCCAGCGACCTCTACGCCATGCTTTGCAGCTATAATTGCAGTTGGGAGACCGATGTATCCCAACCCCATGAAACATGCTTTCATATAATCTTTTTATACTATCATGCGAAGGGGCATACCTCCGCATCTCAAATTAAGGCAAAGATAGATAAAATTAAATTAACGAAAAAGTATTTGAGAAAAAAAGTGCGTCACCCCACTCCACGTTTCTTCATTCCTTCCCCACTGGAATATTAAACGCCACTTTTTCTGGCGGCATACACAAAATACCAAGATTTTTATGTAAGTTTGCAGTTTATTCGATACCAACACATACGATATGAGAGATAAGCTACTCTTGGGCGCGTTCCTGCTCTGCCTTACCCTTCCCTTACAGGCCGGCGACGAGTTCCATAAGATACGATACGACCTACAAACCGCTGCCACCCTATCATCAGGCAAGCACGCCCCCTTCTGGTTGGTCAGCAACCGCCAGGGAGAAACCTCGCTGACCCATAACCAGGCCTACCTCAGCGCAGGTTTGTATCGCGACTTCGACAAGACACAGAAGTTCACTTGGGCCTATGGCATCGAACTGATCGGTGCATGGCGTCACACCTCACCCTACTACGTGCAGCAACTCTATGCCGATCTCAAATACCATTGTTGGGAGCTCAGTATCGGCAGCAAGGAGCGTTGGTCCGAGGGCAAGCACCGCACGTTGAGTGGTGGCGGACTCACCTTCTCGCCCAACGCCCGCCCCATCCCCCAGGTACGCTTCGGCATCAACGAGTACACCACTGCGCCCTGGCTGTTCAACGAGTGGGTACAGGTAAAAGGACACTTCAGCTATGGCAGATACGCTGACCGCGAGTTCATCCTCGCCCATATGACCCATGCCCCCGGAGGCACCTACTACACCTACGACATCCTCATGCACGAGAAGACCGCCTTCCTCAAGATCGGAAACGAAGCCAAGGCACCATTCTCGGTAGAGATTGGTTTGGAGATGTATACCCAATTTGGCGGCAAGTTCATGATCAAGCGCCACGGTATGGCCGATTCCCTCCGCTACGATCTCCCCCACAGCTACAAGGAGTACCTCAAAGCCTTCATCCCTATGGGAGGAGGCAACGATGCCCCCGCATCAGAAAAGCAGAACATCAATGGTAACGTCTTGGGCAGCTGGCACCTTGCAGCCAACTACCACATCAACGACTGGCGCATCCGCCTCTACTACGAACACTTCTACGAAGACCACTCCGGTCTGCTGGGCTACCACAGGATCCGCAAGGGCGAAGTCGTATCCTATTTCCCCTGGTACGACGGACTCTATGGTTTCGAACTCGAGTTGCCATCCAACCCCATCGTCTCTACCCTCGTATACGAATACATCAATTCACGTACCCAGAGCGGCGCCATCGTCAACTATTGGGAAGACCCACTCGTAGGCAAGGACAACTACTACAACAACAGCATATACCAATCATGGCAACACGGTGGCATGGCCCTATGCAATCCCCACCACCTGTCGCCCATCTATGCCGATGTCCCCACCATGAACATGCCCTACACACGCATCAGTTCGCACCACATCGGTTTTGAGGGCACCCCCACCCCACAAATTGGCTATCGCTTCATGGGCTCCTACACCACACATTGGGGCACATACGACGACCCGCTCCCCCATCCGCAGAGCCAGCTCAGCCTGATGGCCGAAGTAAGCTATGCCCCCACCCAATGGCAAGGCTGGCAGTTTACCGGTGCTATCGCCCTCGACCGCAGTCCCCTCATTGGCAACAATGCAGGCACCCTGCTCACCCTGCGCAAACAAGGATTCATCAAGAACAAATAACCTAACTCATGAAACGCTATCTCACCCACATACTGACAACCTTAGCCATCGTCGCCCTTACCGCGTGCGACAGCTACCTCATCAATGGCCCCCTCGATGGCATGTGGCAACTGCAAACCATCGAGCGTACCGCCCCCGACACCCTCATCACCAATGAGGGCGACCTCTTCTACTCATTCCAGCGCCACACCGTGCTGATAGGCGACTACTACAATCCCAACGAACTTGTCGGCCAACTGAAGAACGAACAATACGTCAGCCTCTTCACGTATGAGGGCGATAGCATCACCATGGGCGAGTTTCACCTCTACTATAAGCGCGAGGACCAGCCCTACGACACCACACGGCTGAGACGATTCGGTCTATACGATACGTACACCACCTTCCATATCGAAGAGCTTACGACGCAACGTCTCGTACTCCGTTCCGACAGTGCCCTGCTCACTCTACGCAAATATTAACATGAAATAAAACCAACAGATTATCATCCATCTACAGACATTTCACACCTATGACAACAACTGCACCACAACCGACGAAACGAATCGAATATATTGACGCCCTGCGCGGCATGACCATGATCTTGGTCGTATTCGCCCACATCGAAATGACCAGTTTCGGGTTCAGCACCCCCACCTTCATCAATAGCCTCTTCATGTCGTTCCGCATGCCCCTGTTCTTCTTCATCAGCGGTTTCATCGCCTACAAGGCCAACATAGAATGGAACCGACGCACCTGGTGGAGCATGAGCAAGAAGAAGCTGTTAGTACAGTTGATTCCTACCTTCTTCTTCGGTCTCCTCTATGCCTACGCCTACTTTGGAGCCGACTTCCACACCTTTATCACCCACAACGGCAAACTCGGTTATTGGTTTACGATAGCCCTGCTCGAAATCTTCCTCCTTGTATACACGGCAAACACCCTCCTATACCACCCCAACCAGCATGTCCACCGCAAGCGCATGCTCATGGCCCTCATCCTATTGTCGGGAGGTTTGTTTCTGGCCAAGATAGCCCTTAAGATGTATCCCACATTAAATGAGATAGGCAATGTGCTCAGTCTGCACCACTCATTCAACTACTTCCAGTATTTCGCATTCGGATACATCTGCTCGATGTATAAGGACGATTTCTCCAGACTGCTCGACAACAGATACCTCACCACAGCCATCATCATCCTGTTTGCCAGCCTGTTCTACACCAAGACAAGCTACATCAGCACCCATGTAGGCACCAGCATGAATATCTGGAAGATGGTCGACATCCTCCTCGAAATGCTCATTGGCTACTTGGGTCTACTCGTTGTTTACAACACCTTCAAAACCTACCAAGACAGCTTCACTGCCGACACCAAGATCGGTTCAGCCCTCCAGTTTATCGGCAAGCGCACCTTAGACATCTACCTGCTCCACTACTTCCTCCTTCCCCACCTCCCCCAGGTAGGTCAATTCCTGCAAGAGGGCAACAACGCCACCTTAGAGATTACCATCGGCGTGCTCCTCTCACTCATCGTGATAGCTCTTTGCCTCCTCATCAGCAGCATCTTGCGCACCAGTCCCCTTCTGGCCAAATACCTCTTTGGAGTAAGTAAACGAAAGTAGAAATCTGCGAGTTATACTATAGCAGTAGTACAAAAGCAAGAATGTCCCCGACTTTTCTACGAACAAAATCCATCCTTCAACTGAGGATACCGTTCCACGACACGTCGTATCTGTTTATCGTTGTTATCCTCATGCAAGTTCGACGCCATCAGCGAAGCATCCTTATGCAGCAGCTGATACAGCAGGTCCACCTGATAGAAGGGATAGCCAAAGTCGATCAGTCGGGTCTGCGTACCCGCTACCTCACCCATAGCCCAGAACCACACATCATCGGCCTGCGGTGCCAATTGCATGAAAAGCTCCTTGTTCGTCACATCAGCATGCAACGAATGCGGTGGGTAGAGCGTACCCGATCCGCCCAAGGGAAACACACGTCCCTCCGATTGATACATCACATTATGCTTCCATCTCTTGTAGGGAACGAATTTCCCATTCACCACCACAGGTTCGTGAGCCAGCGGACAGAGTCGCATGTCAGGTGTTTCCAGATGCGCCTCATAAAGTTTTTCCAGCAATCGGCGTTTATAGAGCAAGTCATCATCTACCGTTACCAGAATATCCTCCGGACACAGCTGTAAAGTCGGGATCAACTTCTTATACGAACGCAAGTCCTCACAGAAACGTATTTCAATGCCATACCTGTCACGCATCACCGCCAGACGTTTAGGCAACTTCGTTTCCGAGAAGTTCACATTATCCAGCCACAGGATAATCCGATCAGGACGCCTCGTCTGCACCAGCAGCGATGCCAGCACATGAGGTACCGTCTTCGCGGCACGTCGTCCATAGCTCGTCAGCGTCACCACCAACTGCGGATGCGCCTTTCCCTCCACTGCCGCCAAGCGTCTCTTGGGCACCAGCATCAGCCATGCCGCATAGATAAGTCCGCAAGCATAAGCCCATAAGATACGGATATACTTCATACGTTGAATGAGAAATAGTTGTTTTCCAATACCAATCGATTAAAATCCTCCTGCGTCACACCCTCCTTTGCCACGGCATCACGCACCAGCTGCTTATACAGTCGGCTTGTCAGTCCCACGCTCCGTGTTGCCCTGTAGAAATAGCGCATCACCAAGGGAAGGTTAAGTAGCTTCCATACAGCAAAAGAGGCAGTTCCCATATGCTGGCGCACATCGATGTAACGGTTCAGATAGTGCATATACAGTTTGCCCACCCCATTCATCCTATTACCCGATGCCCCCACCTTATGGTAGATCAGCGAGTCGAGCACACATGCCATCGCCACCCCCTGTTCCTTCAGGCGTAGCGAGAATTCAAAATCCTCCTCACCGAAGAAAAAGCGCTGCGTAAGCAGATGTCCCTGCTCATCCAACAGCTCCGGATAAAAGTAGAGCGCACATCCTGTAACGAACGAGATGGGGATATACTCCGTCTCACGCACCGCCGAGTTGGGTTCACCCGCATAATAGTACTTGCGGAATCCAAAAGCAAGTTTACCACCACAGTTCCATATCTTTTGCTTGTCGAAGAAGAAGTTTATCTTCGGCGTCAGCACCCTGCATTCGGGATGCTTCTTGGCAAAGGACCTCAGGCGTACGAGGAAGTCGGGACGCACCTCCGTATCGTTGTTGAGCAAGAGATAGCTGTCAGGCTGCAGTTCACGCGCCACCTCCAATCCCTTGTTGTTACCACGGGCAAAGCCATAGTTCTTGTCCAGCGGTACGAGGCGTACCTCCACCTCAGCATGCTCATCCATCCACGATTGTATGCGCGCAAGCGAGTCATCCGCCGAACCATTGTCTACGACATACACCACAAACTCCCCTTCAGCCTTTGCCAACGACTGCAAGCATGCAATCGTATCATCGGCCCCGTTCCAATTGAGTATAATAATAGCCGTCATGCGTGTTTCTTTATTCGATAGATACTAAACAGACATAATAAGAACAGCAGCACCTCAGACAACGACATTGCCCAAGCTGCAGCCACAGAGCCATAGAGCGGTGTCATCAGCAGCATGAATACCACGCTGAACACACCCGTCACCATCACCGAGCGGAAGAAGTAGCGCTGACCATCCATATTGATCAGTCCTACGATTCCCACCAGGTAGTTGATTTCGCCAAAGAGTATCACCAAGGTCATGATACGTATCAGCGGCACACATGCCGCAAACTCCTTACCACAAAGTATATCCGATATCAGCGGAGCAAAGATATACACTCCGATGGTCACCACCAGCACCACCGCCGTGAAGGGCAGCGCAATCTGACGCAGCAAACGCATATTCTCCTTCACCGGCTGCCCCTTGAAGCGCAGACTCAGGTGTGGGAACAACGCCTGCGCTGCAGGCGATATCAGCGACTGGAATCCCTTGATCACCTTCTCTGCAGCCGAATACAATCCCACCAGGTCGTCAGACACAAACTGCTTCAAGATGATGATATTCGCATTGCGATAGAGGTTCATACCAAATGTAGAGCCAAACACCGCACTGCCCTCCTTCAGCTGCAGCACGATATCCCTCCACGTCGTCCTCTGCAGGCGTAGATGAAACTGTCGGTACACCAGTCCCAAACTGAGCGCACCCGCCAGCAGATAGCCACACGAGTTGAGCAGGATGAGCACGTTAAAGTCATCACTCTCGCGCACCACCAGGAATATCAGTATGGTAAACAATATCTTCGACGAAGCGTTCACCATCGTCATGTACTTCATCTTCTCCATACCCTGAAACAGCCAAACCGGTGTGAGCACATCGCCCGCCACCATGCCCAAGCCATAGAGAAACATCATCACCCCCACCTCATTCTTGAACACCCAGCGGGAGGTCATCAGCAGCAATGCCGACAACACGATAGCGATCAGTCCCTTGCTCGCCGTCACGGCATTATAGATACGCGCCACCCTCTCCGCATCGTCACGGCACTGTGAAATCTGCTTCGTTGCCGAGAAGTTGAAGCCATAGGTACTGAACAGGATCACATACTGCAACACCGCATACACATACGAGTAAGCCCCGTAGTTAGCCTTTCCCACCACATGCAGTATGTAGGGCAGTGTCACCAGCGGCAACAGCACATTCAGCGCATTCAGGATCGAAAGCGAGAAGAAGTTTTCTATGAGTTGACGATAGCGCTTAATGTACATTCTTGCAATTTTAGTTCGTTCATTTTAGGCTTACATAGCTTACACAGCAGCCATAAAGCCAGCGATAGCATAGGAATCTCAATCACCGACAAACTGGCAAAATAGGAGTCGAACCATCCCATGAAGAGCAATCCGCACTCAAAGAAATAGGCCGTATACACATATATATTGTTGAATCGTATCGTTGCAACCTTCATCAGATATATAGCACTACTCACAAAGAGCACAAACAGCGCAAACGTCACATAATCAGCATTGATAAGCACTGTTCCGAAGAATGTACGCACATTGGTCAGATTAAATCCCGTATTATAGTAATAGGGATTCAATGGAACTATCAGCTCACCACTCCCCGTCAATGCTCTTGCAATATTTACAAGCTGGGCAATCACCATATCAAATTCGCCCTCATCGGGAAATCCGAGCTCCATATCCACACTGAGTCCTAACGTACCACTCGTCAGATAATGAATAAAGTTTCTGAAGATAAACGACAACACCTCATTATCCAGATCATTCTCCTCCACCAGCACCAACGAAATCACATACGACCCTAAGAATACCACAGCCACACCTAATACGACATACAACATTAGCGACAGCCTCAGTTTCGTCTTTCCTGTATATAGTCTGAGCATGATACCTACCAGACAAGGAATGATGAGCCAACCCAAAATCTGATACAGAACAGCAATAATAAATATCGGAACAATGATCAGCCACAACCACCACCTCTGTCGGTCCACGAAGTAGATTGACATCATCAAAATAGGCAAAGACAATTGACGCAAGTGTCCCCAAATACCCTTACCACAAAGTTCATCACCAAAGTCGCGCGACCCAATAGGGAAAGCACCATTCACCGATCTGAATCTCCACACAAACAGCAATATAACAAATACAGCTATATACACTATCAGCTTCGGCATATCCTCCTCAGCCATGCTGCTATTCAGCGGCCGGTTATGTTTTTGCAACACAAAAGCCAACACATAACTGGGTATGGCAAAAAGCACCAATCCAACACTCCAGATAAAGATACTGGGATAGTAGAAATCCACAAAGCCGAAGTTTCCAGATATTGCTATGGAGATAAGCAATATGATCGAATAGGGCACCATCAAGAAAATGAGCGGCGTATACAACGACCTCCATGCCTTCAGTTCCAGATAGAGCAGCACCGCCACCTCTATTAAAAACGACACGAGAATCAGTATATCCTGAAATCCACCCATACCGCAAGCCTACATACAAGCCCTATCTATCAGCCCTTGTGGCTATCTATGATACGATCCTTTACGATAATCCACGCCACCGTACCGAATCCAGCGAGGAACACATACAGCAGTCCCATCATCATCTTCTTCGGCGACGAAGCCTTGACAGGCATGAAGGCCGGTTGCATGATTACACACACAGGCGTGCTCTCAGCCACCTTGGCGCGAGCCATTTCCAGCTGTTGTGCCAACTGGTTATATACCCCGAAAGCCAGATCCTGTTCGTTCGACAATCGGTTCTGCTCTATCTGATATTGCATCTTCACCACCCCCTGGTGCTGATCCACATACATCGCATAAGCCTGCTGCGCAGCATAGTACTTATCCTGCGCCTCCTTATATAGTGTCTCCGTGTATGTCAGGTCCTTGCGCGCCTTTGCCGAGCGATAGGTACCGATATACTCCTGCAGCTTATCCGACACCACGCTGGCCACATAGGCAGCCACCTTCGGATCCTGCATGGTCACATGCAACGTAATCACGTAGTTACCCTTATCTACCGACACCACAATCAGTTCGTTCAATGCCTGCAACATCAGATACTGTTTACGAGTGAAGAACATCTCCTGTCCTTTGGAAGGGATTACCGTATCCTCCTCCACCTTGCCGAACATCTTCTTCACCATCTTGATGGGAGCCTTTATCATCTTGCTCCACCAGGTCTTCTTCTGATGCTTGCTCAGGTAATCATACAGCGTAGTACACAGTTCGCCCTCCTTCGTCTCAATCTGCAGACTCATCAAGTCACACAGGAAGGGAGTCGACGACACGATCTGCGGATATAGTTCCGGATACAAAGCATCCTCACCACCCGACAATCCACCCAGGCTGAATCCCGCCATCGAAGCCAATGCTCCGAGGCTACCCGAAGCGCCCGAACCCGACGAAGCCTCCGGTGCCATCACCACGGTCGACGTATACTGTTTGGGAATGCTATAAGCCACGATGATAGCCAGCACACCGCCGATAAAGCAGTTCGTGATGATACGCTTACGCTTGCTCCACAGCAAGAGTATCAGTCCTACGATATCTATATCTTTGCGTTCGTTCTGTGTATTCTCCATACCACTATTTTCTAAGAATATTTGTCAATGCGATGATTACGGTAGCCAACGAAGCCGATGTTGATCCTAAGCTCAAGATTTCTGTAGTCTTCAGGCGCTCCTTATCCTTTACGGGTACTACGATTTCGCATCCCGGCTGTATTGCGTTGCGGTTCAGTCGGTTGGCACGTGCCACCGTACCATTCATATATACGATATACACCTTTGACTTCTTCGCCTCATTGCTATATCCACCGGCCTGGTCCAGGTAGTAGTTCAGACCCTTACCCTTCTTGTACGATACCGTGTTCACATACATCACCTCGCCGCTCATCTTCACCGTGTTCGAGTATTGAGGAATGATCAGTCTGTCGCCATCACGCAGTGTCACGTCGGCATCCGATCCGGGCTTTGCCAATGCCTTATCCAACTCGATACCCACGGGATAGTCCGTCTGGTTCATGATTTTGTTACGTATAGCCAGCGAGTCAGCCTTGTCCTTCGCCAACTGCAGCGAGGTCTCCATGGTCGTCTCCAGTCGTGCCTTCTCCTCATCGGTCATCGCTCGCACCAGTCGGGCACCCTGCGCATACGCCTGCGGAGTCAGTCCGCCCGCACTAGCCACCAGTTCGCTCAGTCGTTGGTTCTTCTTCTCCAGGGCGTAGGTACCGTTGAAGAGCACCTCACCCTCGATCACCACGTTCTCCTGCTTGAAGTATCCCGGGCTCTTGCGCACATACACCTCATCGAAGGGCATCAACGTAAAGTTCGGGTTACCCTCCACGATGAGTCCGTCGCTGATAGCAAACGAGTACATATGTGATATCGTATCGCTGGCCGATGTAGCACGTGAGTTCTTCACGCGTCGTGCCACGTCCACCTTAGCTGTTGATGCCGCCTCGGTAAGACCACCCGCATTCACGATGAAGTCCTCCACCGACATATTCTCCACATATTCATACATACCGGGGAAGGCCACCTCACCAAAGATCTTCACGGTCTGCACCTCCTGCATATCGAAGAGGCTCGGCACCAGCAACACGTCGTTCTTGCGCAGTGCCACATCAGCCGCCTTGCCGCTCATCAGCTCTTCCAGGTTGATAGCCAAGTTCTCCATCGTATTGTTCGAGTTGCGACGGTTCAGGATAGCACGGTTCATGAAGGCATCATCCTTCAGTCCGCCCGCACACTCTATCAACTGCTTCACCGTGCTCACACGTCCATCCATCTGGAACTGTCCGGGACGATATACCGCACCCTTCACCTCCACCATATTGGCAAATGAAGGCATGATGGAATCCACCGACACCGAGTCTCCATCGGCCAATATAAAGCTCTGCTGTTCAGCCGCGTTGAGTGTATAGATCTCACGTTCGCGCTTACCATTACGGATCAGTCGCACATCCTCCTTGTAGGCGTTGCCAGCAAATCCACCGGCATACTTCATCAGCTGTGCCAATGTCTCGTTGTCCAGCACCTCATAGTACATCGGGCGCTTCACGTTACCCGTCACGCTCACTAGATTCTTGTAAGCATCTACGCTCACCACGTCGTTATCCTCCAGACGGATACCCATATCCGAGTTACCATTGAGGATAAAGTCATACACGTCGTATGTAGCCACCATCTTGTCGTTACGGTACACCTTCACCTCACGCAGTGTACCCACCTCATTCACGCCACCAGCCTGGTATAGTGCGTTGAAGATGGTTGCAAACGATGACATCGCGTAGGTACCCGGGTTCTCCACCTCACCCATCACATGCACCTGTATGGTACGGTTCTGTGCCAGCGACAGGCGGATATTCGATTCCGGTTCATCACCGCTGATGCTCGAGTATATCTGTCCCAGCTGTTTCTTCAGATAGTTATTAGCCTGCGTCACAGTCAGTCCGCTCAGGTGCACCGGTCCCAAGTTCTCCACATAGATGTTACCATCGGGCGAGATGGTCTCCTGGATGGTCGACTGCGATGCCCCCCAGATATCGATTACCACCTCATCACCCGACCCCAACTTATAGTTGGCCGGTGTAGGCAGGTTATAGCTTGCCTCGAAGGTCACATCCTTGTTTTGGAAGATGCGATGTCCGAAGATCTCCTTCTTCTTCTCCTCGCGTGCCATATACATCATCGTCGAGTCGGGGAAGAGGAATCCAAGTTCACCCGTCATCATCTCCTCGCGCTCTGTAGCGTTCATCTTATCCTTTTCCTGCTTGGCACTCTGCAGTTCCACGGCACCATTCTTAGCCGGTGCCTTGCGTGTACGTTCCTTTTCGGTCATCGTAGCACCCACGCCCGTCGACTTCTGGTTTTCCATTTTCCGCTTGATGCGGTTCACCTGGTCCATGGTCACACCCCTGCGTAGCAAGTCCTTGGCAATCTGCTGCTGGCTATCCCCCTTCTCCTGGGCAGCCATCACATATTCAATCACTTGGTCATCGGTCATCTTCTGTGCCGACACCACGCCAACACATAACAAAAAGAAAAGCAAAAGCGAAAATTTCTTCATTTTTCGTTTCGAGATAAGTTTCTAATTAAAATTTCTTGCCGCTGATGATTGAGAAAGCGGTCTTACACACAATCATCAGGTCACCCCACAGCGAACGTGTGGTCAGATACTCCAAGTCCATGTTCAGACGAGTGATCATCTTCTCCATCGTGTCGGTATACCCGTTATACAAGGTTGCGTTCGAGGTCAGTCCCGGACGCATCTTGTAGATATGCACATAGTGCGGTGCCACCTCCATAATCTTGTCGATAAACACCTGACGTTCTGGGCGCGGACCCACCAGCGTCATGTCGCCGTTGAGCACGTTAAACATCTGCGGCAGCTCATCCAGATGGTGTTCACGCAAGAATCGTCCCACCTTGGTCATCTGCTCCAGACGCTCCTCCTCCGTACGTGGGATACCATGCTTCTCAGCATCCTTCTTCATCGTACGAAACTTGTATATCGTAAATGTTTTACCCTTATACCCCACGCGTTCCTGCTTGTATATCGCCTCGCCTCCAGCACATTGGATGATGATATACACGATAAGCAGTACGGGCGACAATATCACAATACCACAAAATGCAGCCACTATATCAATCAATCGTTTCACGGCGCGTTGCACTCCGTTCATAGCATCCTTATATTCTGCCGCATTTGCGTTTGTCACAGTAGTTATATCTTCCATATCTATTATTTCAGCGTTCTATTCTTATCTATAAGATAAACGCGCGCGTTCTTTTTATATTGTATAATATTTCGATTTTAATTTATCGCACAAAGGTAGTATATTTTCGGTTGAATACAATAAAAATTATTACCTTTGCGCAAATTTTTCACGTACAAACACCGATTAAAGTACATTATAACCTATATAATAAGACAATTAACTAAGAAAAAGACCACTTATGAAATCATTTGTTTTCCCCGGTCAGGGAGCCCAGTTCTCAGGTATGGGCAAAGACCTTTACGAAACCTCCCCCCTTGCAAAGGAACTTTTTGAGAAGGCCAACGACATCCTTGGCTTTCGCATCACCGATATCATGTTTGCCGGCACCGACGAAGAGCTTCGCCAGACCAAGGTGACCCAGCCCGCTGTGTTCCTGCATTCAGTCATCACCGCCCTCTGCATGGGCGATGACTTCTGCCCCGACATGGTTGCCGGCCACTCGCTGGGCGAGTTCTCAGCCATGGTAGCCAGTGGCGCCCTCACCTTCGAGGATGGCCTCAAGCTCGTCTATGCCCGTGCCATGGCTATGCAGAAGGCATGCGAGATGCAGCCCTCTACGATGGCCGCCATCCTCGGTTTGCCCGACGAGACCATCGAGACCATCTGTCAGGAGATCACCGCCGGCGGACACACCGTCGTTGCGGCCAACTACAACTGTCCCGGCCAGGTTGTCATCTCGGGTAGCCTCGAGGGCATCCAGCTCGCCTGTGCCAAGCTCACCGAGGCCGGTGCCAAGCGTGCCCTTCCCTTGAGCGTTGGTGGCGCCTTCCACTCACCGCTGATGGATCCCGCCAAGGTAGAGCTCGCTGCCGCCATCGAGTCCACCGAGTTCCACACTCCCCAGTGCCCCGTATACCAGAATGTAGATGCCCTTCCCCATACCGATCCCGAAGAGATCAAGGCCAACCTCATCGCACAGCTCACTGCTCCCGTCCGCTGGACACAGAGCGTCCTCAACATGCGTGCCGCCGGTGCTGAATCCTTCACCGAATGTGGTCCGGGCAACGTCCTGACGGGGTTGGTTCGAAAGATTAGATAATCTTTCGAAGGTCTACGGTCAACGGTCTACAGTCAACGGTCAATGGTCAAGTTTGTCAATATAAATTAGAAATATGAGTAACAGGAAATTAGAGGAGTTAAGGATTTGGAACGATGCCAGGAAGCTTGTAAAAGAGATATACCTTCTTATGAAGGATAATCGAGACTATGGTTTCAAGGACCAGATACAGCGCGCAACAATTTCCATCATGAACAATATTGCAGAAGGATCCGAATACCATTCCGATCCAGTTTTTATAAGATATCTGAACATAGCCAAAGGAAGCTGCGCTGAAGTCAAAAGCATGCTATATCTATGCGAAGATCTCGGTTATTGCGACAAAGCCAACCGAGAAAGACTACACAAACAGCTACACAGCCTCACAAGCGGCATATACAAGATGATAGAATATTTAAACTCCCCCAAGAAAGAACCAACAGCACCCGCCGACAAAAATCCCGTTGACCGTTGACTGTTGACCGTTGACCGTTGACTGTTGACCGTTGACCGTTGACTTTAGACAATAAATTAAACATTATGAATAAAATCATCCTTTATCAGATTTTTACTCGCCTTTTCGGCAACGACAACACCCAGTGTGTAGCAAACGGTAGCATCGAGCAGAACGGCTGCGGCAAGTTTGCCAATTTCACCCCCGAGGCCCTGGCAGCCATCAAGGAGCTGGGCGTCACCCACGTATGGTACACCGGTGTCATTGAGCACGCCACGCAGACCGACTATAGCGCGCAAGGCATCCGCCCCGACCACAAGGCCACCGTCAAGGGCAAGGCCGGCTCCCCCTACGCCATCAAGGACTACTACGATGTAGACCCCGACCTCGCCACCGATGTACCGGGCCGCATGAAGGAGTTTAACCAACTCGTGAAGCGCACCCACGCAGCCGGTTTGAAGATGATCATCGACTTCGTCCCCAACCACGTAGCCCGCTGTTACCACTCCGATGCCAAGCCCAAGAACGTCGTCGACCTCGGCGAAAAGGATGACACCACCCAGTTCTTCTCACCGAAGAACAACTTCTACTACCTCCCCGGCACCACGCTCGGCGGCGAGGTCGACTGGCAGGACTACACCGAGACCCCTGCACGCGCTACCGGTAACAACCGCTTCGACGCCTACCCCTCACGCAACGACTGGTACGAGACCGTGAAGCTCAACTACGGAGTCAACTACCTCGAGGGCGAGCGCACCGAGTTCTACCCCTTCCCCTCCACCTGGCTCAAGATGCGCGACATCCTCCTCTACTGGGCCAAGAAGGGCGTCGATGGCTTCCGCTGCGACATGGCCGAGATGGTCCCCTTCCAGTTCTGGGGTTGGGTGATACCTATTATAAAGGAGAAGTACCCCCACATCATCTTCATTGCCGAGGTATACAACACCTGGGAGTACTACAACTACGTCAAGCACGGTAAGTTTGACTACCTCTACGACAAGGTAGGCCTCTACGACACCCTCATCGGCGTCATCCGCCATCAGCAGTCGGCCACCGACATCACCCGCTGCTGGCAAAACCTCGGTGAGCTCCGCAGCCACATGCTCCATTTCATGGAGAACCACGACGAGCAGCGCCTCGCCTCCGACTTCATCGTCGGCCACGGTCGTCCCGCCCTGCCCGCCATGCTCGTGAGCGCCACCATCGACACCTGTCCCACCATGATCTACTTTGGCCAGGAGCTCGGTGAGCGCGGCATGGACCAAGAGGGCTATAGCGGACGCGACGGACGCACCACCATCTTCGACTACTGGAGCGTCGACACCCTCCGCCGCTGGCACGACGGCGGCACCTTCTCAGGCCGTGAGCTCAACGACGGCGAGCGCGACCTACAGGCCTACTACAGCCGCCTGCTCCACATCGCACGCGACGAGAAAGCCATCGTCGAGGGCGACTTCTTCGACCTCATGTATGCCAACCCCCACTCGGTCCATTTCAACCCCCACCGCCACTACGCCTTCCTGCGTAAGTGCGAAGGCGAGTTGTTGCTCATCGTGGCCAACTTCGATGCTCACGACACCGACGTGAAGGTCCACATCCCCAGCCACGCGTTCGACTACTTTGAGCTCCCCACCCTCTACAGTATCGAGGCCACCGAGCTGCTCACTGGCACTGCTACAGCGCTCACCCTCAGCCCCGAACAGCCCATCGAGGTGACGCTTCCCGGTTATTCGGGTGCCATCTTAAAGTTGCAAATTCCCGAATGCTAATTTAGCCCCACACCCGTTGGATGTTAAACCTCAAAAAAAATGCTAAAAAACATGTATTTGTGTTTATCAATTAAAAATTTTGTTGTAATTTTGCACGAAATTTTATCAATATACACAAAATGTCTCTTGTAAATAAAGGTTTTATCCAACGGGTATTGGTTTTTGCCCTCTTGAGCTGTAGCTTGAGTGCTACTGCATTGGCACAGGACAAGATTACACGTACACCGTCTGTATCAACCAATCTGATTGATTGGATGCTCGTAGTCCCCAATGTGGGCGTTGAGATTCCCCTGTCGCATCCTCAGTATGTCAATGGATCATCATTGTACCTTGAGGGTAAGGCAAGTTTGAATGCCAATAGAATGTATGCTCCTGACATGAACTACCGTCTCTTCTCAGGTAAGGCGGAGTTTCGTCGTCATTTCCGTTTCGGTGAGCAGACCCACTACACCATCAATGGTGAGTATACCACAGAAGAAGGCGATGTTGTATACCTCAACATCTTGGACTCATTGTCATGGATGATCCGCGCCACCAATAAGGTAGCCGGTGCCGTGTCGACCAAGAAGTTCTGGGACAAGCGTCGTGTCAACTACGTCGACGACCTGGGTCGCAGCTACGTAGGTGTGTTCGCTCAGTATGCTGACTATTCTATGTGCCTCCCCCTCTTTGATTACAGCCGTGGTCGTAAGGGCGAAGCCGCTATCGTAGGTCTTTCATTGGGTTATCAGAAGCCCTTCCACAACTTCAGCAACCGTTTCTACCTTGAGTGGGAGATGGGTGGTAGCTTGGGTTGCGTAGTGACCGAGTTCGACAAGTACAACCGTGTCGAGAGCGAGGTTACCGGTCAGGGCAAGTGGTTCTATCCTCTGATTACCGACCTTCACGTATCTTTGGTATTGCGTCGTCACTCAGTGAAGGACCTCTATGCTAAGAAGAAGCAGGTAGCCGATTTCAAGCCCGCCCAGATTGAGCGCATCATGGAGAAGCAGGAGAAGGCCGTTGCCGTTCAGCAAGAGAAGCAGGAGAAGGCAGCAGCCAAGGAGCAGGCCGATGCAGCATGCAAGGTAGCTAAGGAGGAGAAGAAAGAGCTCAAGAGATTGGCCAAGGAGCAAGCCAAAGCCGAGAAGGAGCAAGCCAAGGTAGCTAAGGAGCAGGAGAAAGAGGCCAAGAAGTTGGCCAAGCAGCAGGCCAAGGAGGCTAAGCAATTAGCCAAGGAGCAAGAGAAACTCGAGAAGCAACAACAAGAAACAGAGGGTAAATAAATAGTATGAATATCAAGGATAATAAGAAATGGATAACGGTACCTGTAATAGCCTTCATGCTATTATGGGCGTTGCCGTCTACTGCCCAGCAAATTGCGATTAAGACCAATACACTTTCTGATTTGGGTGCTTTGCCCAATATTGGTGCCGAGCTTATTGTGGGCGAGAAAACCAGTTTAGAGTTCAGTTTTACCGGAGCTATTGCCGATCCCTGGGGTCAGGATCTCGACCTCACCATGGGTAGCTTCCAGTACCGTTATTGGATTCCTCAGCGTGCTCTTACCCAGCTCTTTGTAGGTGCTGGTGTCAAGGCCGGTAGCTATCGTTACAGCGACACATCTACCCTTTTCGAGGGCGACTTTGCTGCAGCCGAGTTGGTAGGTGGTTGGGCATGGCCCATTGCCAAGCGTTGGAACCTCGAGCTTAGCTACGGTTTCGGTTTGGTGATGCGTCACCAGTACGAGATTGCGCACGAGGCCGCATCTACCGTATCACCGAGCATGAAGTACGACATTGCTACTACCACGTTAGGTGTTAGTTTCGTCTATATTATCAAATAGCTTTTAATTCGTGGAAAGTATGAAACGTATCTTAGGCTTTATCTGCTTAATCTGTCTGCTGGCTACAGCAAAAGTATATGCCCAGGACCACTACGTACAGGGTCGTGTCTCCAACGTTACCGATGGTGGAGCACCCTTTAGAGTAGGTACTGTGAAGATGTTCTTTTCTGAGAACCGCAAAGAGGCAGAAACCATTGTAAAGAATCTGAAGAAGGACCACCATTACTACGATGTCAGAGTAAAGGATGTCATGATCATCGTACCTGACGAGAATGGTTATTATGTATGCGAAGAGGCATACGAGTTCGGTTACATTGTTGTCGATGTAGGTACCAAGGTTATCCAGATGTACCCCATCGCCGGACTCTCTGACCTCGACATCGAGATCGCCGTTGAAGGTGAAAAGCTCGACGAGGTATACGTAGAGGCCAAGTTGCCCGATGCCCCCACCCTTCCTCCCACCGCACCTACGGTGATTGGTAACGTCATGTTCTTCGAGCCCCAGTTTGCCGCTCTCGGCGACGAGGACGACCGCATCATCTTCCAGCCCTACGTAACCTCATGTTTCTTGGAGCAGGACACCGTGGTCGAGTTCCTCAACCCCGTCATCCTTCAGGGCGCTGAGTTCGAGCTCACTCAGGACCGTCGCATGGGCTACGATATCACCCGCGACCCCATCCAGAAGTTTGTTGTCGACACCCTGATTGCATCCAATGGCGACACCATCACCGGACTCAAGGACAACAAGTACTTCAAGTTCAGCCGCAGCTACCGTTTTGAGATGCCCGATCCCTCGGCCTACTATCAGGTACGCTTCTCAAAGGTAACTCAGGAGTACCCCGGCGTCACCGAATCGTTCGACACCATCGTATGTAAGTGCCAGCGCGAGGATCCCCTCCAGTACTTCCAGTACGATTTCGAAACCTATTCATACGGCCTCGATCCCTTGAAGTATCGTCCCAGCTCGCAGTTGCGTGCCCGTAACGATGCCGACACCGTATCGCTCACCTTCCTTGTTGGCCGCACACAGCTCGACCCCAACAACCCCAAGAACGAAACCGAGTGGGAAAAGATCGTGAACCGTCTCAACGAGATCCTCGAGATGAAGGGATCAAAGATCCAGTCATACGAGATTGTCGGTGTAGCATCACCTGAAGGTGGCTACCAGATGAACCAGGACCTCGCACAACGTCGTGCCAACTACGCCATCAACCGCCTTACCGAGCAGGGCCTCTTGAAGAAGAGCATGCCCACCTCATCCAAGGGTGAGGTAGCCGGTTGGGACCAGGTAGCCGCATTGCTCGATGCCGGCCACCCCGAGAAGGCAACCGCCGTACGCGAGATCATCGCCAAGCACAGCACCATCGACGCACAGTCAAGCATTATCCGCAAGCTCCCCTACTACGGACTCATCAAGGATAGCATCCTTCCTCAGCTCCGTGTAGTACGCACCAGCTGTAAGTATGTTGTACGTCGTAACCTCCACGCACACGAGATTGTCGAGATCTATAGAACCGATCCCAGCTTCCGTTTCGAGCCCACCGAGTACTGGTCGCTCATCCAGTCCATCAAGGACCCCGCCGAGAAGATCGAGATCTGTAAGCGTGCACTCCGTGAGAACAGATTCGACACCCCCCTCCGTCCCTTCGCGGCCAACGAAATGGCACGTGCCGAAAAGAGTCTCAACGTCGTTGACACCACCACCCTGAAGGAGTTCATCTTCGATCAGTACCGTGTCAACCAGCCCCAGAAGATCACCGACACCTATACCAAGATCTACAACCCCGATGCCATCATCGGTAACCAGGTATGCATGTTGCTCGAGGCCCGTCACTTCTTCGATGCAGCCAGCCTCGTACGTCGCATCAACGACCTCCCCGAGTACCGTGAACTCTCACAGCTCGTAGCCTGCTTGAACGGTTACTACGCCGAGGATCCCGCCGTGCTGAATGCTAACTTGGGTAAAGACCTCATCAACACCGTTGTGTTGCACCTCGCTATGGGTGCCAAGCAGAACAAGGATAAGGTATCACGCGAGCAGCAGCGCTACCACAACTTCCAGGCAATGAAGTACATCCGTCAGCTCAACGACGTACCTGCCGAGAAGAAAGCCCTCGCCTACTACCTCAAGGCCGTTATCTACAACCGCATAGGTTACCTTTTGGTCGATGTTCCCGAGATCCAGTTCTACTCATACCTCTTCGAGCAGAAGCCCGTCGACTGCCTGGTTAAGTGCTTCGAGCTCGACGAGTCGTTCATCCAGCGTTGTCAGGGCGATGCCTACATCCGCGACAAGTACGACGATGCCGACCCCAACGATCGCGATATCTTCGACGAAGCCTGCGACCGCTACTTCAAGTGGAAGAATGGCGATGCCGAGTTGGGCTACACCGTACTCGACGATATGGAGCACAACTTCATGAGCTGCCCCGACCCCACACCCGAGAACCTGAAAGAATGGGGACTTATTAAAGAATAAAACGCAACAAACATGAAAAGAATACATCTTACAAGAATCCTGTTCTTCGCATCTGCCCTGCTGATGCTTCAGACAGCGAAAGCACAATCCAACAACGATTTGGATTCTGTGAAGTATGCTATCGAGCGTCAGGCCCAGCTCGAGAACTTCAATAAGGAGCAGGGAGCCAAGGATGCCGAGGAGGCCGAGAAACTCGCCGAGGCCGAGGCCGAGAAGCTTGCCGAGCAAGAGTCGTTCAAGACCGTGATGAACTTCCTCTTCATCAACCGCTACCGTAACCCCCACAAGCACGTCTACGCACGTGGTGCTGGTCAGAACTGGTCAATGGGTGTATACACCGACCAGCCCATCCCCTTCATCGCCACCGACCGTACCGATCTTATTGGCAACTACAACTTCCACTGGGGAGGATTCGTAGCCAAGAGCTTCGACCCCGCCAACAGCGTACGCTTGAGCTACGACTATGCCAACAACTCCTTGGCCAACGACATGTTTGCCATCCGTCACCAGGTAGGTGTTGACTACCTCTGGGATATGTCAAACTACTTCTATGGTTACAACGAGGCACGCCGCTGGTCGTTCTCATACCTCGCCGGTATCGACTTCGGTCACAACACCATTGCCAACACCGTCAACCTCTACGGAGGCCTTCACACCGGTGTTCAGGTACGTGCCAACCTCTCACCCCGCACCTACTTCCTGGTTGAGCCCCGCATCTCGGCCTACACCAACGACGAGGTGTTCGAAGACTGGCACAAGGTCGACGTCCGTGGCCACGTCCTCGTAGGTTTAGGCGTACGTTTGAGCTCACCCTACAAGCCCTTGCAGTGGAACTACGACATCGATAAGGACAGCGTATCACTCACCGACAACTTCTTCATCCAGCTCAGCATGGGTGCTTTCGATAGCTTTAGAGACATGCGCGAGAACAACTTTGGCGAGATGGGCCCCGCCCTCCACTTCGCAGCCGGTCGCTGGTTCAACCCCACCCTGGGTATGCGTGCTTCACTCTATGCCGAGCAGCTCGACAAGCTCGATCGCAACCGCCGTGCCGGTGGTATGATCGAGGGCGTCCTCAACATCCCCGAGCTCTTCGGCTTCTCTATGGGCCGCTTCGGTCTCGAGGCTTCAGCCGGTGTGCGCTACGACCGCACCTGTTGGGCACTCTTCCAGTGGGGTAGCTCTTCATCCGTGCAGTTAAAGTACTTCCTCAACCAGCAGTTCGCCCTCTTCGCCGACACCCGCTTCTCATCTATGTACAACGATGAGCACGATCGTTACGACCGTTACGGCAACCTCAACCTCGGTATCGAGTTCTACCGCTCAAACTACCACCGCTACCACGCTCGTAAGATGACCTCAGGCAATGTCGATTACAAGAAGGGCCTCGTCCTCTCATACGCTTACGGTCAGCAGTACCCCTTCCTCATGGGTGGCGACTGGTTGGCAACACTCAACAGCACCTTCCAGGCCTCATTGGCTTACCGTTTCGACGATCTCCACGCTTTGCGCTTGAAGTTCGAGCACACCAACTTTGAGTTATACAACACATGGACAGGAATAGCTATGAAGCCCATGTGTAACTGGATCACCTTCAATCCCCAGTACATGTTCAACCTCACCAACGCATGGGCACGCAACACCAACCATCGTTTCGACCTCCGTCCCTACGTAGGTGCCGTATACTCTATCACTGAGGAGGACTTCTTCGGTTATGGTATCGAGGTAGGTGCACAAGCCACCTTGAAGCTTGCCCCCAGCTTCGAACTCTTCGTAGAGCCCTCATACCGCTACATGTCAAGCGAGAGCTTGAAGCAATGTATCCACTGGGACAAGGGCCTCGTAAGCATGTCAGCCGGTCTCAATGTAGTGCTCGGTCCCGACAAGAGCCGCAAGAATGCCGACGTAGCATACTAATCCATAACGTACATACATATACGAATAAAGGCGACACACAATGTGTCGCCTTTATTGTTGAAACCTCACCCCACTTAAAAGTTCTGTAGCATTTGCTTGTTTAGTTTGTAGAGTTTAGGGGTTAGTTGAATGATGAACGATTAACGGTTAAGGGTGACAGGTTAGAGGACCATCTGGATGGCTGTCTTCGTCATCGCTATCATTGGCAACAAAGTTGCCTTATCCGGCAGGCAGTCAACGTTATCGTTATCGTTATCGTTACAAGCTATGCTTGTTCAGCGTGCGTAGATTCGTGGTCAAAATCAATTCATCCGGAGGCTGTTTTCTTTTAGTTTAGAACACGAATCTCTCGAATCTCACGAATAAATTTCCGTGTATTCTGTGATTTGCTTTTCCCTTCGGCCAGCGAACTTCGTTTCAGTGTGAGATTATACGATTCATCCGGAGGCAGTCATCGTTATCGTTAACGTCAACGTTACAGCGCAGCTGTCTTTTCTACGCGTGTCCCATTCTCCAAAATAAATGCCACACCTTGAACAGCGGACTCCACAGCACCTCCGACGGATAGCTCCGCACAAACCGGAAGTTACGTATCACCTTACGCAGCCCCCAACGGAAAGTCCCCTCCCCTTCTGCACGCTGCATACGCTCATCGTACTTACCGAAGTTACCCGCCAGCATAATCTCATCCAGCAGGAAGCGCCCCTCCTTCGCATCAGGCGAAGTAAGGAGATATCGATCCGGCAAGCCATACACCTCCTGCAGCACCCACATCACCGCCCGTGTGAAGCGCATCATACCCAGTGAGCGCAACGTACGTAGCGTCTCCTCACGTTCCACCTCTGTGAAGCCCTGCTGCAGCACGAAGTAATAGTCCAGCAACTGCTTCAACCCGATACCCTCTGCAAACAGATGACGATATATATGCACCAGGATATATATGCGGTTGAATGCGTTGTTCGGAGTGGGAAGCGTTGCTTGTTTAGTGTTGAGTGTTGAGTGTTTAGTGTCACCATCCGGCAGGAACTGTTGACTGTTGTCTGTTGTCTGTTGATTATAGACTGTTGAACTGAAGAATCGCTGCAAGCGGTGGTTCTTTAGCGGACTATTCATCCACGTCGGCGTGAAATGCACCTCGATGCTCACATCGCTTACCACAGGAAAATCCACATGATGATACACCGGCTTGCAGTCCGGCACACACCTACGCACATACTTCAATATCGCACTACGCTCCCCATGCAACCAGATATCGATATCTCCCGGAGTACGATAATTACTTATCGAGCTACGCTCTACTTGTTTAGAATCTAAACAAGTGTCAACAGTCAACGGTCTACGGTCAACGGTCCCATCCGGATGGCCACACGCGAGCGAAGCAATGCGTGCATTCTGTGAATTCGTGTCTAATTCGCGTTGACAAATATTCTCCGCGTTGCAAGAAAATTCTGTGTCTTCTGTGAGTTCTGTGTGAGATATTTGAGAACATCCCGGATGGCCAGAGTCCCCTCTCTCTCTGGAGCCGACGCGATGTGAAAGCGTCGGTTGCTCCGACTGCCGGTTTATCGGCACCAAGGAGTCTTTCGTAGAAAGTTTACTAGGGTGAGGCCCGTCTTCGTAATTGCTAAGTTGATACAACTTTGCAATTCCTTGCCCCTTCAGCACCACACCCGGGAACCCCTCTTCGAGGAACTTATTCGCCACCGCCAACGTCTTCCGATCCATCTCCTCGTTGAGCGCCTTGATGCGCTCCGTCGCCATGTACCATTGCATCAGCATGACACGCTGTGGCCTCTGCTCCACAGGCAGCTTCTCCACACCACGGAAGGCAATGCCCACCATCGCCTGCTTCTGCGCCAGGGCATAAAGCTCCCTCCACTCCTCCGCTGTAGGAGTGTGCGACAGCTGCGACCGATTCCCAATCGCTATTTGTAGAAGTTCAAAGAATAACATATTTTATAGCAGCTTAGCTGCGGTGAAAGAAGCTGCGCTTCGGTTAAAGCACTCTGTGCGGTTAAAGTTGCTTTGCAACGGTGAAAGCTGCTGCGCAACGGTTAAAGTCGCGAAGCGACGGTTAAAAGCCAATAGCCAACAGCCAAGAGCCAATAGCTAAAGAACTCACACAGAAATCACAGAAATCACAGAAAATTATATCAAAACAAGTCTGAGTGAGAACCAGTACGCACCAATGTAACAATTTTCACTGTTACATCACGACTATAGATCAATAGCCAATCTGGGGAAATATGACATTCTCGAAAACCCTTGTAATTACCAGTGAGAGAATGGTCACGATTCTTCTTAGGCAACTCAGCGCCCGAAATAAGTTTCAGGATCACTGCATTTAACTTTGTCTCATCGAGCCCTCTCTTACGAGCCAACTTCAAGTCCTTAAGATACTGATGAGTAAGTTCTAATTCGAACATCACTTCACGGCATTAAGATATTCTTCAAAATTACTGCACTTAATCGTCTTACCCTTCTTTGCCTCATTCATAGCCTTTAGGGTAGTCTTATTAGGCACAGCTTCATCTGTTCTCTCCACAATAGAACCAACACCGCGCAACATCGTGATGGCACGTTTCAATTCGGCCAACAAACTAACATCTTCAACGTTTACAATCAGCTGTGTCATAATAGTATGCAATAAAATTTACAAATCTTCTCCATGCAAAGGTATACAATATCTTCTAAACCACCAACAAATCCACAAAGTTTAAGAATTCCTAGTATTTTCCTGTTCGCGAAAGCTCCACGATGTAGTTTGGTAAGACTCGCCGCCCAGCGTGACGACTTTGAACACCCCGAATGGCAGTCATCGTTAACGTTATTGTCAACGTTATTGTCATCGTTATCGTTGTAACAAAGTTGCTCTCACCCGGCAGGCCAGCACAAGCGAAGCACGTGCGTAGATTCGTTAGATTCGTGTGATTAGTGTTCAAGAAAAAACACTCATGCACCTTTAATTTATTTTGACCACGAATTTCACGAATTACACGAATTTAACCATCAACAGGATTATACACGATTTCACACGATTCATACATCGCTTCCGCTCGTATGTCACCATCCGGATGGCCAGCAAGGGCGAAGCGACTTGCAAATTCTGTGAATTAAAAACCAGCGTTGAAGGAGTTAAGAATAATTCTGTGAGTTCTGTGAATTCTGTGTGAGATAATTTTGTTTAGTGTTTAGAGTTGAAAGTTTAGTGACCATCCGGAGGCAGGAAGAGACTCCTTGGGGAAGATAAACCTTCCGTCGTCGCAACCGATGCTTTCATTGCTTTTCCCATACGGCCAGCGACCTAAAGGTTCCGCATTGGCGTCGCAACCGATGCTTTCATACCGCATCGGCGTTATCGTCTTCGTACACGCAAGCGTGTCCTTTAACCTCTAACCTTTAACCAGCCGCTCTGCGGCGATTAACCAGCGACTCCGTCGCGATTAACCGCACCAAAGGTGCTTTAACCGTGCCAAAGGCACATTAACCGAAGCGAAGCTTCTTTAACCGTTGCGCAGCAACTTTCACCGCACCAAAGGTGCTTTCACCGCACACTCCGTGTGCTCTTCTCCTCCCTTATAATCCCCGGCAACGTACAGATAATCTGCTTGCAACGCGCCCACTGCTTCTTCGGCTCTGCCCAGATGCGGTACACGAATTCCAGGTGCATGCGCCGCATCCATGCCGGAGCACGCTTCTCCTCAAGTCCGCTATAGAATTTGAAGGCCGCCCCTACGGCAATCTGCACACCCCGCTTCAGGTACGGATTCAGCTTGCTCATGAATATCTCCTGCTTCGGAGCACCCAACGCCACCCAGATGATGTCCGGGTTATCACGGTTCACCATCTCCGCTATCGCCGAGTAGTCAAACTCCTCCACCTTGCAGAAGGGCAGTTCATAGAACGTCATGTTCTCTATCGCCGGGTCCATCTCCACCAAGTTCTTCTTCAGCGCTGTGAGCACCTCCGTAGAGGTCCCCATGAAGAACTGTCGGTACCGACGCATCTCGATGATATCCTTGAATATCATGCTACCGCAATAATGCTCATGCTTCACCCCATAAAGCCGCTTCACAAAGATAGGCACCCAGCTGCTGTCGCAGATGGAGAACATCGCCCCATCCACCACCTCCCGGTAGCCCAGATCGTTATGCACCTGCTGCAGAATGTTGGCATCCGCCACACATATATACCCAGCCTCCGCCGTCTCCACCTGCTCCGCAATGCGCTCCTGCACCACGGCCTTATCAAACTCGTAACGTATATTGAAATATTTTTCCATTATATATATACTTGTTTCAAGATCAACGATCTACATGAACAATCTAAAATCATTATCTCACACAGAATTCACAGAAGACACAGACTTCCTTTAAGTGCCTTTTACTCTGAGATTTTAGAATTCACAGACCGACGCGGTATGAAAGCGTCGGATGCGACGACGGAGCCTTTAGGGTCCCAAAGGAGTACGAAGCCTTTGGCGAGTCCCACGACACTTCGCTTGTGCTCCCTCCGGCCAGATCTCCCATCCGGACAGATATTTTCCTTAGAAATTCTGTGTAACACCTAAAATAAACTTAGTTTGAGGCCTTAAAAACTCACCCATTAATCACCCGCTTCACACCTGCCATCAAGTCGTTAACATTAAAGTTAATTAACAAACCCAGATGACAATTGGTAAGTCTTAGATAGGTCTGCAACTGCTTATAATGAATAGGTTTGAGTTCTTCTACCGACTTAAGTTCCACAATTAGCTTACCATCAACCAGCAAATCTAATCTCAATCCCTCACCGATATTCATCCCTTTATAATTCAGATTCACCTCTACCTGAGACTCTACTGGAATTCCATTTTCATTTAATTCATATACTAGAGCCTTTTCGTAAGCACTCTCTAATAACCCAGGACCCAGCGTCTTGTATACTTCCAAAGCACAACCAATCACCTTATATGACAAGTCATTCAGCGTCTTCCTATCCATTGTTATATAAATATTTATTTACCCACCCGGAGGCCCAGCACAAGCGAAGCGTGTGCGTATTCTGTGAATTAAAAACCAGCGTTATTGGAAAAAGCTAAAATTCTGTGAATTCTGTGAAGTCTGTGTGAGATTAAAGTATTCATCCCGGAGGCCACACGCGAGCGAAGCAATGCGTGCATTCTGTGTGAGACTTAAAATTCTGTGTGAAACAAAAAAGAATATCAGTGTGAGATCCCTAATAATCTCCGTGTGAACCCAAGACATCCCGTTATCACCCGTTCCCAACGATCCCCTTCAGCAACCCCGTGAACCGCATCTCAAACACCTCCAGCGTCATCCTCTCCCGATACAACTCATACCCCCGCTGCCCCATGGCCACCCGCATCTGCGGCTCAGCGATGAGCTTGCGCAGCGCCTCGGCCAGCGCCTGCACATCCCGTTGCGGACATACGAATCCGTTGACCCCATCCGTCACGATGTCAGGTATCGCCCCCACATCGGTAGATACGATCGGTAAGCGATATTGCATCGCCTCCACCAGCGTCAAGGGGAAGCAGTCGTCAGAGGTTGGTTGCACGAATATATCCGCTTCGCGGAAGAAGCGATCCTTCGCAGCCCCATACTGCGGTCCGTGATAAGTAACGCAGTCGGTAAGCCCCCGCTCCGCTATCGCACTGCGGAACGCCTCTCCCGATATCAACTTGCTCTCACCCCCCACATAATCGCACTGAAACACTATCCCCTCCTCCTTCAGCATGCGGCACGCCTCCAGCAACACATAAATACCCTTACTCTCGATGAGGTTAGAGAGGAACAACAAACGAGGAACCGAAGGTTCCAACGATGACGATAACGATGACGAAAACTGGGCTTCGCGATGTCTACCCATCCCGGAGGCCAGCAAGGGCGAAGCGACTTGCAAATTCTGTGAATTCTCATCCAGAGTACTTTGCTTGTCCTGTGAGACTATATTTTTCTGTGTATTCTGTGATTTCTGTGTGAGACCAAAGCCCTCATCCGGATGGCCAGCACAAGCCTGCGTGTGCGTTAACGCGTCTAAATTCGTGTGTTTATCGTGTTGATTAAATAAACCATCAGTTGATAATTGACTGTTGTCCGTTGTCTGTTGACCGTTGTCCAACGGTGGAACACCGTTTGCGCACACCACCACCTGCTCCCGCTTCACCACAGCCGATATATCCTCATACAAATGCCACGACAGCAACATCACCGTCGTGTTACGATACACTAGCGGCATCAGCCAGCGGTAGGGCCAGCGATTCACGTCGCGCGACATTCCCTTGTTATGCTGGTGCAACACCACCTTACGGCCGAACAACTTGCATAGTAGCACGAAGGGAGCATCCTTCAGGAACCCCATGCCATGGCATGTGATGGCCAGGTAGCATAGCGAGTAGCGGTGCGTGATGAGCTTCCATAGCACCTCAAAGTACGCAGCCACAAACCGGAACAGTTTCTTTATACCCCCCTTCCCTATCTCCTCCATCGTGCGCGATGTCGATAGGTTCACGAAGTCACAGTCGAAGCTCTCCTGTATCAGTGTACTCTCCTTGATATATTTGCTCACCATCGACGAGCCATGCACGGGTGGTGGAAGAGGAGCGATAAAAAGAATTTTCATTTTAGTTTAGAGTGTAGAGTTATCCATTAATCATTCAACCGATAATGCTTTATCAAAGAGTCTAGAGCAGCCAAATCCTTCTTATAGTTATCCTCAGTTATTCTACAGCTATCCTTATACATGCATTCTATGATTCGTTTATTATATGCATGCGAGTGATGCCTCAAATCCATATATTCATTCAAATTACAGATAAACTCCTCTTTCTGAAAATCATACAATTTCACATTGGGGTATTTGAGTAATTTTTCAATCATATATTGCTTAAAATCTAACACCTGTTTCCAATGCCCATATTGTTCAAGCATCTTAAACTCAAATATGGAATAAGGTGAAAAATAAATGTACATATCTTTATCTTGCAAAAGAGGCATGACAGTTTCCAGCATTTCATCAAAACGTACCTCCATCCGACTAAAATCATATCTACCAAAATATTTTTCGTTATTATCCCGCATATAATACTTCAATAGGAGTTCTTTACCACATGACGAATTAAAGTGATACACTTCATCCCGAGAAGTTACAATTTTGCGTTTGGTTAATTTATTAAAAAGATTTGTACATGATGTATAATTCACCCAATATGGATAGTCATTCCACCATTTATTATCATACAGATAGGGCTCTAAAGAATAGGTAGTTGGCAAAGTAAAACTAAAGAAATCCAATCCCCAGATCATATGCTTCACTTTCCCTTGCCTTGCTATATGAGGAAACAACAAATTGTAATCTGCATCCACACCACCTTTAACAGTCATGTTTATCGTATTCCAGCCAAATAGTGAGTCCACTTGACTTGGATAATGATTCATCGCCATAGAGCTACCCACAATCACCGCATCGTAATCTTGAGTCTTAGCTATACCCGGATTGCTCAATCGCTGATTTGACATGAACACATCGCTCTGCTTATATTGCTGATAAGGATCCACTATCACAACCACCCCAACTATCATCAATAGCGACAATAATATACAGCCCAATGTTATAAAAAAGTATCTCTTTGAGTTCATCAGATTTCCAATTAAAAATTAAAGTATAGGAAGGTCACCACTCGAGAGATAAATAGACATCCAATTACGAATGTAACGATTGTTGCTGCAGACTTCCAACGATAATGTCCCTTTGTTTCCATCCACTGATATGCAGTTTTACCAAACACTCCAAGTACAAAAGAAAGAAATAGAATCACCCTGTTCATACTATAAGGCACTATAGTAGATAAGTTGTCTGTATAGCTTCGTGTCAGAGTTAAATCCCAATTATTAAACATTGCCGCCACTATCTGCATCGCATCACTCAAGCTATCTGCTCTGAAGAAGACCCAAAAGATATTTACAAAAAAGAAGGTCAAAGGTATAGCTATCCAGTTGGGTAGCGTCACACCATATTTCTTCCACAGGCGATTCACTATCATGGCGATGCCATGCAGTATACCCCACACAATGAATGTCCACCCTGCCCCATGCCATATACCACTCACAAGGAACACGATGAAGATATTCACCAAGGTACGCACCTCACCTCTACGGCTACCACCTAACGGTATATAGAGATACTGTGTCAGGAAGCGGTTCAGCGTCATGTGCCACCTACGCCAAAAATCTTGAAAGTCGCACGCCCAGTATGGAGCATTGAAGTTCAGCGGCAGCTTGATGTTAAACATCAAGCCTATACCGATAGCCATATCACAATAACCGCTAAAGTCAAAGTACAGTTGGAACGAGTACGATAACGATGTCAGCCAAGCCTCCGCCATCGTATAGGTGGTCATCAGATCAAATCCCGTATTGGCGAATACAGCAATAGAATCAGCTATCAACACCTTCTTACCCAAGCCAAGAGCAAAGATGAACAAGCCATTGAACATATTCTCGTAGTTCACCCTACGATTGGCTCTATCCTCAAACTGCGGCAGCATCTCCTCAGGCAGCACAATTGGCCCTGCTATCAGTTGCGGGAAGAAGGTAACGAAGTTACAGTAATCCAAGAAACCTGGCAGTTCCGTCTTCCTTCGATAACTATCCACCACGAAGGCCACCTGCTGGAAGGTAAAAAAACTGATACCAAGCGGCAACAAAATATTGCGTAGTGTAAAATCAGTCTTGAATAGTGCATTCACATTCTCAATAAAGAAATCAAAGTACTTGAAGTACCCTATCATTCCGATGTTAAACGCCACACCTACAACCAACCACAACTTCCGCAGCCATGGTTTATCGTCCACCTTCATTCGCCAAGCCACCAAGTAGTTGACCAAGATAGAAGAAATGATGATGGGAAGATAGCTCCAGTTAAAGAAAGCATAAAAATAGAGCGACGCCACCACCAAGGCTATCTTTGCCGTTGTGTAGTGACGCATCCTATTCAAACCGAAATACACTAAAAATGTAATCGGGAGAAATGCAAATATAAAAACGAATGAATTGAATAGCATCTAATCAATAATCTTAACCGATAAAAAGGACCTAATGCTAATCTCTCCTAAATATATCACGACTATAAACCTTATCATGTACGTCATCAAGAACACTATCGTAGCGATTGGCTATAATAGCACGTGAGAGGCGCTTGAACTCGGCAAGGTCGTTGACCACGCTGCTACCAAAGAAGAGGGTGCTATCGGGTAACGAGGGCTCGTAGATGATGACCTCGGCGCCCTTGGCCTTGATACGCTTCATGACGCCCTGGATGGAGCTGTGACGGAAGTTGTCCGAATTGGATTTCATGGTGAGGCGATACACTCCTACAACCGGTGGGGTGTTGAACGTTGAACGTTGAACGTTGAACGAAGATGTGTATTGATTATTCTCTGTATAGCTGTACCAGCCAGCGAGGCGGAGTACCTGGTCGGCAATGAAATCCTTGCGGGTGCGGTTACTCTCCACGATAGCAGTCATCATATTCTGTGGTACATCCTCATAGTTCGCCAATAGTTGCTTGGTATCTTTAGGCAAACAATACCCACCATATCCAAACGACGGGTTATTATAATGATCTCCTATTCGTGGGTCGAGACCTATACCACGAATGATTGCTGCAGAATCCAAACCCTTGACCTCCGCGTAGGTGTCAAGTTCATTAAAGTAGCTTACACGTAAGGCCAAATAGGTATTGGCAAATAATTTGACAGCCTCAGCCTCCTTGAGTCCCATGAACAACAAAGGAATGCCTTTGTTGTTGGCCGTTGGCTGTTGGCTGTTGACTGTTAACTGTTCGCTATTGGTTGTAGACTGTAGACTGTTGACATTAGACACGGCATTGCCGACTGCTCCTTCCACAAGGAGGCGGGCAAAGGCATGGGCAGCATCCTCTAGATGATTGCCCGCTATCTGCTTGATAGCCTTGTTTTCCTCATCAAATTGTTCTATCATCTTGGGATATCCCACGATGATACGTGATGGATAGAGATTATCATATAGAGCTTTACTTTCACGCAAAAACTCTGGAGAGAATAGCAAGCGGAGTTTACGAGTAGCATCATATCCACGCTCCTTGAATAATCGAGCATACTTTACGTAAAGGCTACGGCAATACCCTACAGGGATGGTGCTCTTAATGACCATCGTTGCCTCTGAGCCGCAGTTGAGAACAGCATCTATCACATTTTCCACTGCAGAGGTATCGAAGAAGTTCTTCTGGCTATCATAATTGGTAGGCGCTGCAATGATAATAAAGTCTGCATCTCTATAGGCTGCTTCCGCATCCAGAGTAGCCACGAGATTGAGTTCCTTCTCTGCAAAGAATTTCTCAATATACTCATCCTGTATGGGCGACACACGACGATTTATCATATCCACCTTTTCGGGAATGATATCTACTGCCACCACCTCATTATGCTGTGCCAATAGAGTGGCCATACTAAGCCCTACATACCCTGTTCCTGTAACTGCTATTTTCATAAGTGTATTAACCTTTCAAGAATTTTAGAATATTATACTTTTCTCTTTTTCCTATAATTTCCACCAACACATACTGAAGATAATAAATACCTACTGCAGCCATATAGACTACCACAAATCTCGTCGACCATACCATATCCATGCGAGCAGTGATAGATATGAAGGGAATATGCCATAGATAACCAGATAGAATTGCATCCTATAAAATTCACTATAGTATTCAGTCTCGCTCTTCGCTTAATATTGACAATCGTATAGCCCAACACAGCCATTATCAACCCATATAGCAAAAAGATGTTTGTAGGAGGATATTTCCAATCATTTACATGAAAAAACACTGAATCATTCCCTAAAAGTGAATACATACCTACTACTCCCATGGCAATAAAGAGAGCCACTATAATTGCAATGAAGAGCATAACATCCACACACTTGAGGCCCTTCATTCGTATACCCAATAGAAATACGAATCCATATCCTATAGCATAGTACACCCAATCACGGACAAGTACCACGTCCATGCCCACCTTATAATAAGCAATGAGTAAATACAAAATAAGGGCGATACTATATAGCCATATAAATATGATATTGCTTTTAATGATTTGGTTTATCTTAATAAGGCCAGGAGTCACCATTGCTATCAATAGAAGCACTCTAATAATCCACACAAAGCCAATTCCATCCATCAAAAGATAGCTCTCATACACTTGTTTGAAGGTTAGTCCAAAATCAAGGCCTACAAACTTCGCTGCATAAATCATCAAGAAATAGACTGTCAAGAATATCCACACCGGAAATACAAGTCGGGCAAACCGATGTGACAAGTAGCCCCAACTAAAACGTATATCCTTCTGATAGCAAGTCAATCCCGACACGAATACCATCAAGGGCACATCGAAGCAGCGAAGATTGAGCACAAGCAACGGAGGCGTTACATGAGCCAATATAATAAGGCTCAAACCAACAAACCTCAGTAAGTCAATATTATGGTCTCTCATATTAAATCTTTATGCCTTATTGATTGCATCCAGATAGGTACGTATCACATTATCCCGTGAGAATATCTTCTTGTCCTCAAACGCTTGGTTGGCCACCTTAGATACCAACTCGGGGGTCTCGTGCAGGCGCACTAAGATATCCGTCAGTTCACCCTCCGTCTTGTATATAAAACCATTCTCCCCATCACGTATGATATCCAGCGCCACACCTGTAGGCTTCGTTATCAAGCAGCGTCCTAATGCAAAGGGCTCAGCTATGCATCGGCCATAGGTCTCCACGTTAGAAGATACCAATGCGATATTCGACTTCTCATATAGGGCTATCACATCCTTATGTGCCAATTTCCCAGGGAATATCACATTCTCATTCAATCCCTTTGCAGCCACCATCTCCTTATATCCATCCAGCAGTTCACCCGTTCCTGGCAGATATAGTTTTATTGAAGTATCCTTCGTCTGGAGTATATACTTTGCTACTGCATTTATCAAGATATCCTGATTCTTACCATGGCGGAACTGAGCAGGGAATACCATCTTCAACGGGCTTGTCTCCACTACATTCTCCACCTTATTAAACTCAGGCTTACTCATAATATAGAATACGGTATCCGTCTTATACCCTACAAACCAGAAACGCTTCGATACATACTTCGACATACTTATCACCCTGTCAGCAAAGAGCAATAATGCCATACCAATTACAAAGATTGCCAACAATGATTTCAGATAGGAGTTATGCCTATATCCATGAATGGTGTAAATAATCTTTACATCCTTTGCCTTTCTACTCCAATATTTAACATACGCTATAATCGCTAGCTGCCAGTTGTTGTGCACATTGACATGAGTGATACCCTTCTCTTCAATTAATGCAGCTACCTGATCTGCCAATGACTTGATATTCTTATGCACATCCAAGTCATTGATAATAGTCATATCTACCCCCGCTTCACGTACCTTCTGATGCAGCCCCTGCTCCATCTCATTTTGGCTCGATACCGCATAAAATGCTACCGAGTCCTCTTTCTGAAGCTCTAGTATCTGTTCCGTCAATGCCTGTGTCAGCCCAACCATATAGTCGGAGCCAAAGAATAGAAGTTTCACCTTATTCATATCAATATTTATTTATTAAGTTCAATATTATATAAGCATATACTTTATAATTAGAAGGATTATATCGCAAAGAAATTAGAGCCTCCTTTAAACTCTTCTTCCTCATCCCTAATCGCATATAAATAGAGGTACGCATCTTATGCCAGTTAGCAATATAGTGCTTCATACCTCTTTTCTTAGGATAAGCCTTCCATAGCCGTTTAAGTTCTTCCCCTACTACATCTACTTCCGCTGGTATACGCTTAGGTCGTTCATTCACGCCATACCCCTCCACATTGAATACCGCACACGGAGTGAGTGAATATGCCCAGTCAGTACGCACAGCCATGCGAGCCCATGTGAGAAGGTCCTCTCCCGACTTGATACCAAGCGGAAAACAGCCAACCTCCATCAGCAATGCACGCTCTATACATACTGCACTCGTCCATACAGGAGGATGTGAATGACTTGCCACCTCAAAGTAATTGGTGAGCACACCACGTTCACCCGAGAAGGGCAATTTATTGAGTATTATGTTTATCTTCTCTCCATTCTGGCACTGCACATAGGATGTTGCCTGTGCCCTGCACTCAGGGAATTCTTGCTGCAGCGCCACTATTTCTGCTAAGAACTCCGGCCTCCACTCATCATCGGCATCGAGAAATGCCACATACTCCCCTCGCGCCTCGGCAATGCCACGGTTGCGTGCAGCACTTACACCCGCATTTGTTTGGCGAATGAGCCGTATACGAGGGTCAGTATATTGTTCCACGACAGCAGCGCCATCATCGGCACTGCCATCATCCACTACTACGACCTCAAAGTCTTGGTAGGTCTGGGCTAGCACGCTATCTAGAGCGGTAGCGATACTGTCTTTTTTGTTATATAAAGGAATTATAACGGAAATCATAGTTCTTGTTTTGGGGTGCTATCAGCAGTCAGCTATGAGAGGTCAGCTATGAGAGGTCAGCTGCTCAAAGCTCATCGCTCATTCCTCAATGCTCAAAGCCCATTGCTCACTGCTCAAGGCTATCCAGCTCTTCACCTTCTCCGTAATCAGCGGACTGATGACCTGCTGGCCTTGTACGTTCAGGTGTATGCGGTCAAAGAAGAGTTCGTGACGTGATGCATATTCGGGATTGAAGTCCCAGTACTCGATGAGCGGTTGCTCATCTGCATAGTGCTGAAACCAGTCCACCACCATCTGGTAGCAATCCGGCTCGTAGTTGTTGACAAGGTCCAGCGTGGGGGTATTCACCAATGCCACCTTGATGCCGCGGGATGTCAGCATATCCATCGTCTCGCGGAACTCGGCTATCAGTTCCTCATTCATCTCTATATGGCGCTCGCCACCCTCTGCCAGTTGCTTCTTGTATGCCTCTATATCTATAGCACCACTCTTCATGTTGCTCCAGTTATGCAGCCACCCACGTGCAGCACCATTCTTCATAGCATCGTCGCTATAGCGTGTGGTGCGCACCAGCTTATGCAGCCAGTAGTCCTGTGCGCTACCCTGCTCACGGATGTAACGTCCTATCTTCGCATCATCCATGAAGGGATAGAACAGCTTGTATGAGTTAGCACTGAGCCCTTCACCGGTGAAGGTGCAGAGGTCCACTCCATACAGCACCACCTTCAGCGAGTCGCCATATCCCGAATCGAGGAACTGCTGTATCATCACCTTGCGGTCCGACACGTTCACTCCCTCACGCGTATACTTCGACACTTTCATCCCCAGATCATCCTCCATCTGCTGTTTATCGGTGGCCAACATCAAGTGCGAGTGGCCTACAAGCAGCACATCAGCATACTGGTTCAGTCCATACATTTCGTCCACTCCATGCTTCATTATGCGTTCTACGGCAAAGTCACATGCGAAGAATATTATAATAATCAGTAATATTCCCTTTATCCTTTTCATATTATTCTTTTTATAAAACATAAATGGCCATAAATTACTCGTGAATGTTCGTAAATACAAGGAAAGCATTTATGACAATTCGTGATTCATTTATGGTAATTCGCGTTTAAATCAAACAAAAGAAAGATTTCGTTTTCATTGACGTTATTGCCACGCTTCGCGTGTCAAAACTGAAAATACACAAAATTATCAGCTGAGACACTGAAGAGGCCGAGTAGGATGAGGAGTACCACTACCCAGAGCACATTCATGACGGATGACTTGGCGAAGTTATCTTCACTGATGAGCCATTTACGATACAGCAGCCAGTCGAAGGCGATGAAGAGCACTACCAGGAATAGGTTACACACAAAGGTGAAGGCTGAGCCTCCTGTTGCTATGGGCGATGCCATATCGGTAAAGATCTTACCCACCACATACGTAGCAGTTGAGAAGTCCTCGATGCGGAAGAATATCCAGGCGATGGTAACCAGCACAAATACCAGCAATGTAGCAGGTAGCTTGAGCAGACGTGGCGTCTCATATCCCTTGCGGTGAATGCCACAGGCATACTCTATCAAGTAATACACAGCATGCAAGGCACCCCACAGGAGGAAGTTCCACGATGCCCCATGCCATATACCACTCAGCACGAACACCATGGATATGTTGAACACCCAGCGGGCCTTCAGGCGCACTCGGTTACCGCCCAATGAGAAATACACATACTCGGTAAACCATGAGGTGAGCGAAATATGCCAGCGGCGCCAAAATTCCTTGATGGTGGTAGCAAAGTAGGGGAATCGGAAGTTACGTGTCACATCAAAGCCCAATGCCTTGGCCACACCCCATGCCATATCGGAGTAACCACTAAAGTCACAATATATCTGTATGCTATACAATATGGCAGCCAGTGCCAAGGTTGCACCCGACTGATACTCCACTCCGGTGTATGCCATGTTCACATATGCACATAAACGATCGGCTATAACGATTTTCTTAAACAAACCCCAGATAAAAGTTACCGCACCTTCCATAAAGGCATTAGCCGTCATTGCCCTGTAAGCGCGCAACTGTGGCAGTAGGTTACGTGCCTTCTCTATTGGCCCAGAGAGTACCGTTGGGAAGAAGGCCACGAAGAGCATAAAGTCGGGCAGCGAGTAGTGCTCGGTAATCTTACCTCTATATACATCTATCGAGTACGACAATGCCTGGAAGGTAAAGAACGATATACCTATAGGCATCACCCATCCACTGAGCCACTCTGCATCCGATATAATGCCACATAGCTGCTGTATGCTTGTGACGATAAATGCCGTATACTTATAGCATAGTAGCGGCAGCAGCGACAGCACCACACCAATCCCCATTGTCCGCTTACAGTGTGTACCTCCCTTCAGCAGTAGCTCGCCCGTGATATAGTTTACCAGCGTCACATAGAGGAGCACCAGCAAGAACCCCACATTGAACCACCCATAAAACACATAGCTGGCCACCAACAGCAGTGCATTGCGTACAGCTATGCGCTTTGTTGTAAACCGCTCTATACATAGCAGCAGATATACTACCGCAAAGAAAATAATAAAAGCAAAGCTATTAAATACCATTTCTTATCCTATTCAATTCGTTCTGTTTGCGCTTCGCATCCTCTATATCCACCATCTTCAGGAAGAACCCCAAGAATATAAAGGGCATAATCATGGATTGCATCGAGTTGGATACCACATTATCAAAGTACATGCAGAAGGCGATACCTGCCATACTTGATAGCGCCATGATACCTGTAAGCTTTACCATATACCCATACCTCAATATAACAACACATTGTACAACTTTAATAATCACAAATATGTAAAACAAGCATAACAAGCTTACTCCAATGATTCCGGTTTCTGCCAATAATTGCACATAGTCATTGTGGATTAGTCCTACTGCTATAAGTTTCTTCATCCATAAATCCAACAAATAGTGTTTAGCAACACCCAATCCACTACCACGCCATTCATGCCCCTTATAGAATTTGTCCAATATCAATTCCCATGTTGCATTACGTCCACTAGTATCCATATTGTCCATACTCAAAGCATCACCCTGAACAATATCAGCAGCCGTTACTGTACCCGCATTCTCTCCAAAGAATTTTTCATTTACCTCTGGTACAAATAGTATTACACTGACAAACATTGCACCAGCAAAAAGCACACCAGGTACAGCTCGCATCTTAAAGCGAAGTAATATGGCAAATACAAAGACAAGCATCATACCACCCATACCTGTACGTACCGACTCCAAAACGGTTGAGAGAACCATCCACAAAGCACAAAAGATATATTTTTTCTCTTTTGTTAACCAATATAAAATAATCGGAACTATAAAAATTGCGGTCAAAAAGTCTGCGAATGGAGCATATTTTGCAAATTGTGCGCCAATAGGACCTTTATAAATTTTAAGAAATAACTCGAAACCCTGACCGCCAATAAACAGACAATATATGCATGCTATAGCATTTACTACTTTAAGAAAAATCACTAAATCTTTCTCATTGTTTATTGCCGAATATCCCACCCAAAGGAAACAAAGCGGAAGGAAGTATTTTACCAACATCATAAATGCATCTCGCGGAACAGGAGAATAGGTTGTAGCAAAGACTAACCACAAAAAAAACACAAGATACATCACCATTGCAGGCTCCATCACCATACGTACTTTATTAGATAATAACAGCCATAATATAACAGCTAACCAAAGGCCATACTTCAACAAGGACAGTGAACCCAAAAACACAGGAGCCGTACATACCGTAAAGATAACGAAATACATATTGCGAGAGAGCAAATAGTATTCTTTCTTGTTATACTCCACCATACGGAACTTTTTCTTATTCGTAAAATAAAGAGTCCCCAGCCACAATACCAATACCACAAATATCAATACTGAAAGAATAATACGCATAATTATATCAATTTCTTATATAAATCATTCAATATGTTATGAAAGCGCTTATAGCGCGGTTAAAGAAACTTTGCTTCGGTAAAAGTTGCGGAGCAACGGTGAAAATGCCTCTGGCATGGTTAAAGGATACCAGTACTAACATTAACCATTAACCATTAACCTTTAATCGTTCATACAGATTGCAGATTGACTTCGCATATCGCTCAAAACTGTACTTCTCCACCTCACATAATGCTTGTGTGCGAAGCCTGCTATACAATTCATTATCTCCAAGCAACTCAGACACCTTTGCCGACATATCCTGCACATCCAAAGTACGATGCAGCAAGCCACATACGCCATCGCGCACCACTTCAGGCAGGCCACCCACATTGGAGGCCACCATCACGCACCCATTGGCCATGGCCTCAATGGCTGTAAGCCCAAAGCCCTCGCTACGCGAAGGCATCAGCACAATATCCATCTGGCCATACCATTGCGCCAGCTCCTCCTGTGGCTGCCGCCCCACCCATGTGATGCGGTCGGCACAGCCCAGCTCTGCCGCCTGCTGCTCCATCATAGCACGCAGCGAGCCATCGCCCACCACCAACAACCGCACCTCCGGAAACCGCTTCAGCACCTCAGCAAATGCCGGCACCACCAGGTCCATACCTTTGATGGATTCAAGGCGGCTCACAACGCCGATTGTCGAGCGGTGAGCGGTGAGCGGTGAGCGGTGAGTATAGTTTTCGTCAACGTTAGCGTTTTCGTACACGCCCTGCGTGTCCTCATCCGGCAGGGCAGCACAAGCTTGCATGTGCGTAAACGTGTCTAAATTCGTGTCTAAATCTTGTTGACAAGATAAATTAAGGTCGATGGATGACGGTTGAGGGTTTAGTGAAGCAGCTCCGCTGCTAATTGTCAATTGTGAATTATCAATTGTGAATTGTGAATTGTTTTCGTTAACGTTATCGTACACGCTTTGCGTGTCCTCATCCCGGAGGCTGTCAACGTCAACGTTAGCGTCAACGTTACAACGCATCTGCGCAGGCAGCGCGTTGTAAATCGTAAAATGATTCCTCTTCCCCAGCACCGTCTCCGTGGTATAGAGCTGCGAGCTCCCGAAGAAGCTGCGCTCGGCACGCTCGGTGATGCAGGTGAAGGCACGCAGACAATGACGCTGCAAGAAGTGTATGAGTCGCAAATCCTTGTATATGTCTGCTGCCGTGTGTGCTGTAGCGATGATGTTCCTTACACCGAGGAGCCAGAGTAGGAGGATTACCATAGCACCCGGTGCCATGTACTGCACATGTGTCACGTCGGGGCGCACCTCCTTGATGGTGCGTCGCAGATGCTTGTAGAGGTAAGGTATGGCGCGGTAACCCCCTACACGAGTGCCCTCAGGGGAGAATAGCAGCACCTTAGCACCCGCCTTGCGGTAGCGCTCCACCATGTAGGGCGTATGCTCAAAGTAGCATGCTACCGTCACCTCATGAGCGCCCTGCACTAAGGCATGCACGGTATTGAGTGTTTGTATTTCAGTTCCACCTGTCAGAAGACAGGGGATACAGATGAAAGTTTTCAATTTTGTTTAGTGTTTAGAGAGTTTTCATCTACAACGATGAACGGTTAACGTGGAACGTGTAACGATTAAAGATGAACATTATAGCTTCTTAAATATAGATCGCCAGATCTTTGAAACTAAACGAGAAACAAACATCGGAATCAGCGCTAAGGCGATTCTCTTGTCGTACGACACATAGTATCGATATGCCTTAGCTGAACGGAACAGATGCCACCATTGCGTAAAAGAAATCTCACGAGATAACACACGACGAACATCCAACACCTCATCAATCATCGGGTATTCACCCTGTTCGTAGAGCATATCTTCAACAATTAACTTTCCCTTACATGCACGATAATATACATATGGTATATTTACTCCCGAAGCCAAAGGATAGTGTGATGTGCCATCGTTGCGGAGGTTTATCTCGAAGAAATAGTTCTGCCCCTTCTCCAAGCCAAATTCAATACTGAAGGGACCAACATAGTTTAAGGTGTTAACAAACTCTATTACCCTGTCCAACTCGGGCAGATGTTCTTTTACTGCCGTAGTCACAATGGCGTGTGTATATTCACCCGTACTCGACACTCCCGGCTTCTTCACTAACGAGGGTATCCAAACATCACCATTGGGGAGTCGAAGTCCCAAGAAAAGTAGGTCAGCTTCGTTTTGAATATATTGCTGGATAATAAACTCTTTGGTATGCTTGGCTGAGGAGAGCGCTTCGTCCAATTCATCCCGATGGCTACATACCCGCATATCCACCTTACTACCACTTATACTTATAAGCGGCTTCACCATACACGGATATGTCACTTGATTTATATCATAATCTGTACGATTGGTATACATACTCTGCAAAGTACGTATACCATGCTGCATGGCAATGGAAGTTTGCACATCCTTCTCCATCAAGCGAGTCACTTCACCTTGCTTTCCACAATGAGGGAATGAGAAATGCGGAATTAGAGCATTGTAGTGGCAATCTAACAATGTCTCAACTGTGTCCGATGTCGGATAGATAACCGTTCCCTGAGGGAACTCCGCTTGATGAATTAATAGCCACTCTAGCCCCTCTTGTTCCGTCTGCACCACATGGCCATAACGGGCAAACTTGCTATGGCCAATGACCACCCCATCAAGCATCCTCTTTCCTGAGTCTACCTGCAACAAGAAGACCTCTATGCCCTTTGCGGCCATGCAATGAAGCACACCCAAGGAGTTGTAGTTACCCTCACCAAAAAGGATGAAATCGTGTCGTCCTAAATACTCCATTGGTTAACAAAAAATTTCAACAATCTATGTATTTGAGTTATCACAGAATACGGTGATAATATATTAGATATCAACCCAAACCTATCTCATTCATTTAAGATAAAAAACCCCCATACGACGACTTAATCGATTACGAAGTCTTAAGACTCGATTTAATACCTTAATGGGGAATATTATAAGTCTTTTTAGAAATTTACAACTCTGTAACCAGATAAAGACATTATACACAGCCTCATCTTCATATGGTAAATAATCACTAATAATACGCGGAAACTTTTCGTTTAAATATTCTATTTTTTTGCTATTCTCTAGATATCCTGATGTAGTACTTATACCATAGGAGTTAAATTTACTCAATACCACATCTAATGTCCTATAACTACAATGATGCAAAATAACTGCATCCAAAAAGAAAAGCCAGTCAGAAATAATCTTATAAGATTCATTATAACCTCCTAGGCAATTTAATAGTTCGCGTTTAATTAGGGATGTGGGATGAGGGAGTGATCCACCTACAAATGTAAATAAAGAAACATCCTTTGGTGGCACCTTTAGCCATTCGTGTTTTTCATCAAAATTATTACAAATACAGCTAACAATATCTTCCGAGAAATTATAATTAAACACCTTTTCCAACACATCATCCGCAGCAAGGAAATCACCAGAATTGAGATATAAACAATACTCACCTTGGGCAATACGCGTACCCTTATTCATGGCATTATAAATGCCCGTATCAGGTTCCGAAACCCAATGGGTAAGTTTATCGGCATACTTCTTGATGACATCAACACTACCGTCGGTTGAGGCACCATCAATGACGATATACTCAAAATCCCTGAAGGTCTGATTGATGACACTTTGAATGGTCTTATCAAGACCTGCATGGTCATTAAAATTAATTGTAATGATTGATAATTTCATAATCACCCTTTTATTGAACTAAAAAAGTCCATGTAACGTTTTGCCTGCAACTCAGGTGAGAACATTGAATGTGCCCTCACGGAAATACCATCTCTATCAAACTTTTGTATATTATCCAGAAACAAATGAATACCCTCTAACAAGCTATCTGAGTTCATTTGCTCGACCAATACACCATTCTCAAATGTCCGAATATGGTCACGCATGCCACCATTAGAAAAAGAGATGACAGGAGTGCCACAACATAGAGACTCAACCATCGTATTCGGCAGATTATCTTCACGACTCGGTAATATAAAAGCATCGGCAGCAGCATAAAGCATAGCCATACGCTGCTCGTCATTAATAGTACCTACAAATTGACAATTATCTATTGACTTAAGTACCTCATTTGCTTCCCCTACGACCAATAAAACACAATCACGATGGAGATTCTTTAATGCATCTTGCAATAAATCAAATCCCTTTCTGCGATTCTCAACACTTTGACTAACAAACAAAAGAATAGGTTTATCCAATGGAAGATTCAAGTCAATCCTTGCATCTTTCTTATCATAAGCCCTAAATACATTAGTGTCAATGCTATTAGGTATAATCGTGTGTGTACGATTAGCAAATGCCTCAGATTCCTCAGAATAGGACTTCATCCATTGACAGAGATTTATCGCCGACAGGTTAGGGTGTTGACAAACATATTTGCTTTTCAATTCTCTGATTTGCTCCTCAAGTTCAGCAAACTGAGTATTGACATCTCTATCACCGCAATAGTGAGCTATTCCCATAAATGGATTCATATCGTGAAGCGTCCAAACGATAGGTTTACTCACATTCCTAAAGAAACGAGTATAATCCAATACACTACCAACCCAATGCAAATTAACTATATCAGTTTCTTGAATAAGTGGATGCTTAGAGATGTCATATATTGCCTCTGGGAAAGACACGCATTCGTAGCACTCAGACAGTGCTTTATAGTACTTCTTATAATTATTTTGTTTGTACGGGATAAAGGGGAGATGATCAATGACCTTAGTAAGAATAGGTTTCTTATACTCATACACCTTGGGAGTATTCGATTCCTTATGCAAACATAGCATAGAGGAGTCTACACCGTTAGACATCAAAGCCTTATGCAGACGCAGTGCGGCAATGCCTGCACCACCACTATCACTAGAACTAACAATAGCAATCTTCATATTCGGAATTGTTGTTTCCAAAGTTCAATCCTCTCAAACGGAATATTTAGGTTTAAGTTGTATGGACAAGCAATCCAATCCTCCAACTCTTCTATACGATTCTCATCTAACACAGGAAGACCGAAATCTCGCGCCATCTCCTTTGCTCGATTGTCGATACCGATGATAAATGATCGGACAGACTTCTGAAGTGCTCTAATACCAGCATGAAGGCGAGTTCCGACATAATCAACATCTCCCGACTCTAAAATGGTATTATATGCAGCAATCTGTGGGCTTATAAATTGAAAACGATCCGCATAACCCAGTTCCTCAATGTATGGGATATCACCCGTTCCTTGAGGAAACAAATATACGGTATCATAATTACGCAAACAGATATCAAGCAGTTTGATATCTCGCTCTTTATTTCGATTATAATCGGTCAATGTTACGACTACACTATTCTTCTTCTCTTTAGGTATTCGCTTCACAACATCATCTGTAATGCGCCATAATGTAGGGCAGCCTGTATTGATACTATCAATCCCTATTGTTGCCAACTTGTTTTTAGTGTACTCATCTCGTACAGAATGGATATATTGTTTCGACAATATCCTATCAAAAGCCCATCGAGTGTACCGGGTCACAGGCTGCTCCTCATATTGCCACCAACCACATCCCAACAAAACGATGTCAGATAACATAATAATGTTATGCAATGATAAATCCCACTGACGATATTTACGAATATCACTATTCAAGATATTAGTCCCTCCCACAAACGAGATACTGCTCATCGCATTGTAATGTCGTGCATTTGTTTTTATATCCTCTATAGGAAGAGACAAAACAAAACTATCAGAGAATAGATCCATTACCTCCGTCCTCACCGCATCCATTATAATCTGGTTACCAATATTATATGATGCAATGCTTGTATCAAATACTGATATTACACTATTTTTCATAAATTAATTCCCTACAATAAATTTCAATCGACTCTTACTAACAACTATTGTTAACAGCCATGCTAATCCTCCCATAACAATAAAATTCAGGAAAAGTACGAGCCATGGGTTTGAATCTTTGAAATATGTATAAATAATATATATTAAAGGAGAATGAAACAAATAGATACCATAACTATTATCGCTCAAACTCTTCATCAAACGATTGGTAGAAGCTGGCAATAACAAATATGAAGATACCACAAATACTAAGATAAAAAACACTCTTATACTCTCAATACAAATTGCACCACCTAATGAGGCAAGCCAACACAACAATATGCCGACTTTAGGGGGGGGTAGCACAATTATCCGATTGATTAACAATACATTAAAAATAATTCCGCCATAAAAGTAGACCATATAATTTGCAATAGAAGACAGACAAAACCAAGATGGGGAATAAGGTGCCACGTAATGCAAAATGAAAAATATAAACAAGAGAGCTACATGAAAACTCGTATGCCAAGAACTTCTAATATAATGCTTAAAAAACAACTCACACAAAAATGCTACCGCAAAAACGCCAAATAATGTGGGTAGATACCAAAGGTGCCCTAAATGACCAGAGAATAATGTTTGATACAAAATAACAAACTTTAAGTCGGATATATTTGCATATCCAGGAGCATGCACCAACCATTTTATAGGGTTCATCCACAGTAGTGCTATACAGAAATAGGGGACTATCAAACGGAAAAACTTTGAACGGAAGAATTTACTAAATGAAAGTTCCTTCTTGCTGTTGACGGAATGATAGAATAGGAAGCCTGAGATAAAAAAGAATATAGGCATCTGAACAGGATTAATCAGATAGTGTTTGATTGATTCAAACAAGGGCATAGAGACCTCACTATAATACAGTCCCCAAGAAGGATCATATAATATTATGCTATGTCCTATTACAACGAGTAATATAGCAATAGCCCTAAGATTTACAATGCGAATATCCATAACCCCGTCATCTACAAACAATACTACGTACTTTAGAATAAACTAATTTACGTTCACCTATATTCAAGCCCAAGATATATATTCCAATCACTATTAAAATTACAGATATCGAACATACTGAAAGGAATTCAATTACCTTGTTAGGGTATGTTATATTCAACATCATCAGATTCACAAATACGGGAATTGCTACAATAGCTACAGAACGCAAGACAGTATCACATACCCATTTCCCAATAGAGAAAGACGAGATTTTCTGTTTGCATAAAATCAATCTTGCAACAATAAGCATTACACATACTATCATCCTTACAACAATTACGTTATAAGGTGGGAAGCCTAGATATAAAAGTATCCAGCTGCCGATGAAGTTTATACTAAATATAGAGGAAACTATTATCTGATAACGACGGATATTGGTATCGCTGCCAATCAACATCCATAAAGGTCCAGACAAAGCTTCAAAATAAATACATAATACTGTAAGGACACAGAATTGAACACTATACTCAGGATAATCACCTAACCATAGAGAAAGAAAAGTATCAGCTTGAAAAATAATCGGGATAAGAAATATCAACACCAAGAAACTTGAATATCGAGATGCACGATATATCAACTGGTTTAGATTCTGAGTATCACCAGCAACATAATATTTAGTTATCTGAGGATTAAAAGCAACCTGAAAGTTTGAAACAAACTGACTGACAATATTTGTTATCGTATTACTAATACCCATAGCGGCATTAACAGCAACACCCACGAAAACATTTATGAGCATAGTTACGCCTTGATTCGTAAGCACAACCATTCCCTGTCCTGCAAGGCTCCATCCCATATAACCAAACATTCCTCTAAGGCCCGACCTTTCTTTGGGTGTCTTAAAACAATATTGCGGGAATACTCGACGGCAATAGATATAGTATATTACAAAGTTGGCAATACATACAAAAAACAGCAACAGCCCATAAATAATTAGTTTGTCACCGACAATCCACTTTACCGCAAAAACAATCAATAGCTTAAATATGACATCAAAAATGGAGAAATAAGCATAAACAGACATCTTCTCATGCGCAACAATAGCAGAGCCATAGGGTGACTGGATAATACCAACAACCGCAGAGAACACAGACAATTGGTATACTACATTTGCTGCGAACATCCGGTCTGTTGGAATCTTGAGCAACGAATTTACAGCCCATAGTCCTATCGTTTCAGCCAACACCAATACAATTAGAGCTATATAGATGTGGGCTAACATCGCCAGGCTAAAGTTCTTGCCTTGTGATACTTCATCCCCATTTGCCAACTCTGCTGTTATATATCGTTTAGTTGCTAACGACAGTCCGTTGTTCAAGAATGAAAAGAACACGATAACACTGCCGACAACATTGTATATACCATAGTTATCTACACCAAGAGCATTAAAAATCACTCTTGAAGTAAACAAAGATATAAACAACATCACCAGCATACGCATATACATGTATATGGTATTCTTGGCTATGCGTTTGTTGTTCTCAGAAATAGAAGTGGGCATTATGGTTAAAGAAGCTTAGCTTCGGTTAAAGTCACAGCGTGACGATTAATGGTTAAGGGTTAACGGTTAAGGGATAATGGACATTATTTACAAATTACTACTTTTAACACCAAATAGGTATTTCGCTAATATCGGACTGGTGCGTAGTATATTGCTTACAATTAGACAAATTCCGATAATCAATAACGAGATGCCGACACCAAAGGTCAACTCTAAAATCGCATTATTGCCATTCTCCAACATACGTCCTACCTGTGGCAAGTTGGGCATAAAGAAGAAATGCAGGAGATAGATATCCAGAGTGCGCTTGCCGATATATTGCAAAGCACTACCGACTTTCGTCTCGGAACTAAAGGAGGCGGAATAGGTTCGGAAGGTGTTATACACAATAAGCAAGCCACAAGCACCTACCGCCAACTGGGTGATAAGGCTTATCAAAAGCATGAACATGCCACCATCCAGATGGGGATGGATAAATGCTCTTCTCACATAGAAAAGCAGGGCAAACGAAATGATGGTGATAGCAGCAAAATACTTCTTCTCAAGGATGCGGTTAAATACCTCCTTATACATGGAGCAGATATATCCGAAGGCGAAGAAGGGGAAGTACAAGGACACATAGTGTAGGCTCAACACATTGTATACACCTTGAAACGCTGGCACATATTGAGGGACATGTCTCAGCACATAGAGCATTGCATATATCAACACAAGGGCTACCACCTTACGCGGTCTTGACTCCTTCTTCCCGCCACATTGGTACAGCACGAAATTCGTGGTGTAGAGCAGAAGGAACATCTCGAGCAGGGCTATGGTAAACCAATAGCCCAACTTATTGGCACTGGTGACAAAGGCCGTGAAGTCAAGCTTCAGGTAGGCATAGGCACAGAGCAGTCCGAAGACGAAGGTGGGCACCAACTGCACCATCAACTTCTTCCGGGTCATCGTCCACCATGTCCTTCCCGTCCACTCCACATCGGCCTTATAGCCTATAAAGCCACTGATGAAGAAGAACAGGGGCATGCGGAACGAGATGAAGATATCATTCACGAACGAGTTCTCGTACATGAAAGAGAACGATATCACATGGGAGAAAACCACCAGGATCATGGTGAAGCCACGGAGGGCGTCGATGAATTCAATCCTTTTTTTCATGAGAAAAATAGGCAGCGGAGCTGCGGGGAAAGCAACCAATGGTTGCGGTGAAAGTTGCTTTGCAACGGTGAAAGCCACGGAGTGGCGGTGAAAGTCACTGCGTGACGGTTAAAGCACCTTTGGTGCGGTTAATCGCAATCGTAGATTGCTGGTTAAAGGTTAACGTAGAACGGACAACGGGGAACATTTAACAAAGACAGTTTCGTAAATCAGGGTTACACTATGAATATTTATTAATTAAGCCGAATGGTCATTAGCCGCATTTTCATGATATCCTAACAAAGGTATATGAACTTCCGAGGAGGGGCATTTACCAGATTTAAACTTAGCGACAAAATCTTCTAATGATAGTCCAAACTTGTCAGATATATAATGCATATGAGGTGTTGAATAATGCTCCTCTTTTGCTAATCCTTTTTTAGTAGCATAAAAGCAATGCCAACTATCACCTTTCACAAAGACTCTTGCTATTAACCGATTAGACTGGTGTATTAATGTTTTCATTTCATTTTCGGTCCAGTCTGTTTCACCACAATACTCCACATCACCATCTGTATGCTCCTCTATTAAAATTGGATATCCTTCCTTTCCTTGATTAGCTATGAGTTCTTCATGATAAAGATTGAGTTTATATCCCATTCTTCCAGCATCAAGAAATAACAAGCCATACTGTTCGGGAGTTAGTGAGGTGCCTTTAAGCAGACGTACTTGTTCTTTTTTTGACAAATCTTTTGAAAGCAAATCCTTATAGACATGTGGTAGAGTAGTCTGGGCACATAAACCATCCACATAATGCAAAGACTCTACACGAGCAAATTCTTTAGCTTGCGCATCACATAGTAAATCATCATCAGGAAAACTATGTTGTAAATATCTTTTAGACATGTCATATATGTACAAAAATGATGTACATCTGAGATAATCCAAAGGATTTAAACCAATCTCATCTGTTTCTTGAAAAATAGTATAGGAAATATTCTCTTTTTTAATCTTTGCAATTTTCATAATCCAAGATGCTTCTTTGAATTCGAGCCTAAGTTAAAAATATTCTTCCTCAAACTACTCCAAGAATGACATACCCATAAGTTCTTCTTAATTATATCTTTTTAGATTCATATAATCTAGGAATTCTATTAGGAATCATCAATTCTGAATAATCCTTTTGGAATACATCATAAACGTCTTTATATCTCACATCTAAACTATTATTCAGATAGCTTAAATGCATTCTATTTGTATTTATCAACTCGGACCATTCCATTACATAAATCTGAATATCAGAATTATTATCTGCTATCTTCTTATATAGAAATGGAACGGATTTATTAAGACCATTGCTGTTAATTAACGAACGGCCATAGTCTGTAATTTTAGATGAAATTAGAAGGATCTTATATGTCACCAAATGTTTAGGAAATTCGGACTTCGAGGCTATTTCAAATCCATATCTACCCACCTGGTTCAGTTCCTTCTCGTTGATAGCACAATTAGGAGCTTTCAATTCTACAATCATCACTTCTCTTCTTCCATTACCCAACTTCTTTTCATTATAGAAAAAGAGGTCTGTTATGCTTTTACTTTTTTTACCAAGACCTTCTATAGAGTTCCCATCTTTTTTTGTTGGCTTATAGTTAAGATATTTGTCACGCAACTGCTCTAGGTTATTAGAAAGATTCTTATCCGACCAAAGAACTGGAGTACCCAAATATTCCTCTCCAAATATCCATAAATTCTTTTCTACTATCTTGTGAAGTTGTTTACGTTCTAATATATACTGAGATATATCACCATAAGTGAGTTCATATAGAAAATTTATAAATTGTTCCCTTTCTGCCACATCAGAAGAGAATCGTACAATCTCCTCCATATCAGTCTGACGGAGTAACTCTATTAGTTTATCCTGACCTACTTTACTTAAATTCAAAACCTCACTAAAAAGATACGCTAAATCACCATTTTCTATTGCTTTGCGCAATAAGAGATATATAATCTTCCTAGTTTTATTATCCGTTGAAAGCAACTTCAGTTCATCTTCAAACAAATACGCGCTTCTTTCAAATATCTGCTCAGAATATAACTTCTTTTTACGTTCGTCAAGTGAATAAGGATAGTATTTATCTGCTCCTAACTTTTCAAGAAAGGTCTTATACTTGACATCTCCCTCCTTAAATTGCTCATCTATAGTATCCCTAATCAATTTAGAGAAGGCCCCCCATTCATTATGTCCAAAAGTTTCAATAGAAAAATCTGCATACAACTCAGGAGTTATTATATCGGACTCAACAACAACAAATTGAGCGCCCATCACCTCAGGTGCATACCATATAGAATTGTATACGAACTCTGCTATTATAGTTTTAATTCCAATTGCAGGTTGCAAGAAAATGCGTACTCGTTTATCAGACAAGTTCAAAGGATAAAACAAGAAACTAACTTTGTGTTCTTCTCCCAAAGCATCAGTATAGTTTACCTCTTTATATTTCTTCTTGCCATTCAAGAAGAAATTTTCCATTTTTAGCTCTTTACCGTTAATGAAAAAACGAACATTCTCATTAAACACATAAAAAGGATAATGTTCAAAGATTGCTTGAGTGAAATATTCTTCTCTAAATTCCGAACTTAACTTGTTTTTCCGAGGGCATTCTTGCTCGTTATTATATAAGTCCGATAAAGTCACCTTATACTCCGATGAAGATTTATCATCCACCTCAGATGATGACACTTCAAGTTCTATATCATTGATGTTACCATGTGCAAAATCTTTTACATTAAAAGTGACGCTAGTTTTAATATTCTTTTTCTGTTCTGAATCAAATGCTGTTGTTTCAATATGCATTGTTCGACCAATCAAAAGCCCTGCAAATCGCCCCGTTCCATTTCCACCTTCAGGAGACTCTGTAGCAATTTCCATTATACGATTAGCAAATTGAGACTCAGATACCCCCTCACCATCATCAGCAATTATGATTTTATCAATCTTACGATAACTCAAAGATTCTTCCTCCCCAAAAGGAATAAAATCAATATATATACGCTTTGCCTTCGCTTTAATTGAATTATTTATTAATTCCTTCAAAGCATAAAAGGTGTTTCGTTTACTTGGCAACACATCACCCACAAGACGGGCATTAGTTGTCATTTTCATTTTTCTTACTGCCATAATAACATTATACTATATATTGCCTATAACAACTTGATAAATAGACTTCCTCTAAACGCCACGTACGAATCCATCCTATACATCCGCATTTATCTTCTCAATCTTATATTGCTGACTCCGGCCTTCTGTAGGCGCCTTACATAAAGAGAGTTTTTCATATTTACCCTCAGAAATTAAAGTTTGTAACTCTTGTTCAAACTTCCTCATGTCGTCCTTTATCAAACGACGATTTTCAGGCAAAAGATTCTTCAAGATATCTATTTCCCCTACACTACGTTCTGAAAGTCCTGCATCAAGTAACGCAATAAATTCGGAAATGCTATTTATAGGACATTCCAATTTTTCCCTTACCTTCTTTTCCCAAATATAAAGATTTGTCAGTATACCATTGATTATATCCAAAACCAGAAGAACTGCATCTTTCTGGGGTTCTTTCATTTCATGAATAGAATCATTCCCTATAAAACGTATAGAATGAAGCCTATCACGATCGGATTTGGTAATAATTCCAACCCTATTCAAACTATTGATTTTGGTTTCTAAATTCTTTGCGTTTATACTTTTATCAATACATATCGCCTCAATTATTGCCCTAAAGCCTGCTGCAGCAAGTCGATAACACTTATTATTAATTGCAGTAACTGTCTCTCGATATATATGGTATATATGAGTAGGAAAGTTCCAGGAAAATTCTATTGGATTTATCGTTGCTTCTTGTACAGGATAACTGACATGCTGCTCATACATTGTCAATTCGCCATTTTCATCGTAGTCAACATAAGACTCATCCCATTGCTCTAAATCAAAAGAAAGATGATCACAACCACAACACTTAACTAAACGATAAATATTCCTCCACCAATAATCTTCTGAGTCTGAATGTTCTGCATCTTCTGCCAATACTACATGCTTAGTCTTATGGTTACATATACTACAATAGCATTTGATATATTTTTTACTTTCAGCCATAAGAGTATGATAATATTCTGTTAACGATTAAGTGGTTTAAAAGTGTGAGTTGCCTCCGAACTCTAAGTCCTAAACAATGAACGATATAGATAACAGAAGGCTGTTCCTGTTTAGTGTTTAGAGAAACAACGAAGTTGTGGTTAATTGCGACGGAGTCGCTTGTTAATATGCCTTCGGCAAGGTTAATCGCGGCAAGGCCGCTGGTTAGGGGTTTTGGGTTAAGGGTTAAAGCACCTTTGGTGCGGTGAAAGTTGCTGCGCAACGGGGAAAGCAACCAATGGTTGCGGTTAAAGAAGCTGCGCTTCGGTTAGAGGTTAAAGGTTAACGTAGAACGAAAACGTTGACGTTGACGAAAAAACAGCTGCGCTGTAACGATAACGATAACGATGACGAAAACGATAACGCTTGACCTACTGCTTAGAAGGCAGTAGGTCTATCCTAACAGAGTTACGGTAAGAAACTGTGCAGTCTTCATGAGATATTCTCACTTCAGCAAAAATAGTTTGCTTTATCTCATCCCAAGAAATGTCGCTAAACATACGTGGTGTGGGGTTAGACTGCGCAGCTGCGATTAAAGCACCTATGGTGCGGTTAAACATTCTTTTATATACATTTCTATTTCTTTTGTTGTCACCTCATATACGGGAGACAATTGCTCAAAATGTGCATCGCGCATAAAACGAATACCATTGGTAAGCATTGCCAAAAGATTCTTGCTTTTCAAACGATGACCAGAATAATCTAATGCAAGAGAGATCATATCCTTAATAGGCACTCCTTCTCTCAATATCGAATAGATATCGTAATAGTCACGGAAATTACTGCGACGCATCATCACTTCCATTTTCATCGCACCTATTGACTTTATATCGGCTAGATACAAATTATGCAAACATGGAATAGCTGTTTGTATTGGCGAATACTTGGGAGATGAATAGAATGAGAGTTTTACTCCTTCGAGAACAAACTCTACATGGTCTATGTCCAACAAGTTACGAGATTGTACCTTACCAATAGTAGCTAATGCCTTTTCTATATGATACCAATCGACCTCTGGACGTTCATCCTTCGTCGTACGCCATTTCATAAAATCCAAATCCTCGCTCTGACGTGTCCCAATCTGTAAGGACAAAGCTGTACCACCTACTAAGATATAGGGTTTGATGCATTCTAAAGCTGCTACAGCCTCAAAAATGCGTTGGGTATGGGGAGCTAAACCTTTCATACTGCGATACGATTATAATAACGAGTAGCCATGGACTTGATATACTGATCTGGTGATTTCACTTTGAAATAGTACCATGCCAAAAAGCGATTGAGACTATACAAATACTCTTCCTGAGGTACCAAATAGTCGAGCCATACACGCTTAATTTTCTTGTAAGAATATATCTTAAACAGTTGGTCTATCTCCTCCAAATCAAGATATTGCAAGGTCTTTTCTATCAATATATCATCGGGGATAACATTGACAGACTCGTCACTGAATGACCAGAAACAATGTTCCTGCTTCAGTTTGGATAGTAATTCTGATTTAATTGACATAGGTGAGAGCAACTTTGTTGCAACGATAACGTTGACGATAACCTTTTAAATTCAACAGAAACTAATTTATTCTTCAACGCGATTTAACGAGAACTTAAACTCGTTTTTGCACGTCGCTGCGCTAGTGCTGCCATCCGGGGGGATTGGCTGTTAGCTTTTAGCTGTTAGCTATTGGCGGCCTCCGGGATGGTTGCTTATTTTGACCACGGATTGCACGGAAATTACACAGATTTTTGTAAGTTGCTTCGCTCTTACAGCCTGCCGGATGTAATCAACGATGACGGTGATCTACGCATTACGAATGCGTTGCCTTATACTATTTCTCAATATTCTTGGGGCTATCACACTTTGAGCGACAGAGCTGCAACGTAAACGTTGGTTATATCAAGTGATTCTTATCTAAATGCTCAAGAACAATTGGTATAAACTTGCTTCCCATAAATATACGTTGCTTACGAGAGTTCCACAATGATATATTCTCATTTATATACTCAACAAGAGATTCTCTATCTACACTATTACAATGTTCTTCGTGCAGAATATAATCAATCGTAGACAATAACTCTAAAGAATAACTGGAATAATAACCACGAAGGAACTTTTTGGTACAATCTGCAATATCACGATACTGCTTGTTCTCGGGACTTTCAAGATATGTTGCTACATACTTTGCTGTATCTTCGAGCAACCATATCTCTTCAAAGGGTTTATTTTGCATTCCTACCATCCCTTTAAGATAACTTCCATTGAGATAGTATAAAACATGAGATATCTTACCACCAGAATATGGGCCATAATACCCACGTACAAAATCTATCTTAAAAATATCTCTTGCTCCAAGACGTTGAAGGAAATAAACGATCTTCTCTGCTGCAAAAACTGAAGCAAACTCTCCGAATGATATCATATCACACATAACATCAAGAAGCATAGCACGTGCTGGAGTAAGTTTGACACGCTCCTCCTTCATCCGCTCTAATATTACATCAGAAGGTTCGTATATGCGAATATCACAGTCAAGGTCACCAAGCGCCTCTATAATCATCATCTTCACTCGAGACCAATCAAGGCCCCCATTATGTGAACCAAGAGGAGGTATGGCTATGGAACGTATATTCAACTCCTGTATCTTACTTCTCAAAGCTACAAGTCCCGACTTTATATATGAATATTCTGAAGGTTTTCGCCAAGTAGTCTTAGTAGGAAAGTTGATAATCATCTTTTCTTCACCAAGACGTCTGCATTCTGTGATAAGAAGTTGTCCTGGAGTAAACGTTCCGCTTTTGCATGCTTTACAATAGATATTATAATTTTCAGGATAACGCTCCTTAAATTGCAAAGCAATACCCTTTCCCATAACACCAACAGTATTCACGGTATTTACCAATGCTTGAGCATCGTCTACGAGCAAATCACCCTTTATATAGGTTATCATAATCAAAAATAATAACTTTTACTTACTATAATTCTGGCAGTATCAATACCCCAATCAAGCAATCTTTGCTTTGCCTCTTCATTATAAACGACATAGCCACAGATATAATCTCGATGAAGAGATGTTTTTATCAGTAATTCTGCTTCTTTACGTCTTTTCAAATCTGTATCATTTTCACTTTTCCAATAACACTCATACACATCTTGACAAGACACATAACGATTAACTGCAGGCAAAGCTTGGGAATCATAAAAACGAGTAAATGCACTTAATGCATGACCATCCGTAAAAAGACATTCCACATTACCTGCTATCAAATCGGCAATCTTTATGACACAATAGACTATGTCTTCTGGTTTATGCTTTTCTACACCATTATACCCATGCTGTATAACATATAACATTACCGAACGTGGGCCAAAATAAAATGGAATATATTGCGTCAAATCAATACCATCGATTATGGTTCGCCTCTTCGCTATAACAGATTGATCTCCTATAGATCTATACGTTGTACTAGCATATGGAGAGTCTGGAAGCACAAAACCGACTCTATCAATATAAGGAATATTATCGATATGTGTAATCCTGAATCCATATTTAATTTCTGTTACAGCCATATTCTTGCGAGCTTTATGCTTTGATTGTTTTCAAAAGAAACATGGTTATGTAACACTCCAACATAATAGAGTTTATTATAACCAAATTCCAAAATGCTACGACTTTTTCAAAATTACAAGGAAGGGGCAATAACTCCGTCCTAACAATAACGAAAACTTAGCAACTGAACTGCAGGTTAGAGCATACAGAGTGTGCGGTTAAATGACAGCTGCGCTGTACGAAAACCTTAACGAAAACGAAAACTTTAAGTTCGTAATGTTTTTATTAGACCACTAAGTTGACGTTCTACAGAAAGTACAAGGGAGTTCAAGTTATCGTAAACTTCATCGTTGATATAGCCTATATTTTTTGAAATCAACAATTGGGTTTCCACTTCATATGAAGAGCCCAATGCAATATCTAAGAAATGGGCAAATTCTGTATCGGATGGACGTGCTAGTGCTTATGCACACTCCTTTGTAAACCTAAAGGTTCAGTCGTCGTCAAACGAAGTTCGCCGCCCGAAGGAGCCAAAGGCAACCAACGCTTTCACACCGCGTCGGCTGCAATGTTAGAAGCTATAGAAACTACTGCACGTTGCAACTGATCACATATGCCTTTCTTTTCAAACCAAGGCATATCGTTTGTTAATTTATATATCTGTGTTGAAAGAAGAACGGCATCTTTCCATACAGGATAATCTCTAAAGTTACGAGCTTTCTTCTCCATACGTAGAAGGTTAGAAAAGTCTTGGTTATCGTTTTCGTATTCGTTATGCTTTCGCAAGAAAGCATACTCTTGGGGCTTTGGATTACATATAAAAACAAGGAATCCAATTAGTTAGCGCAGAGATTATCTGCAAAAACAACATAAACCTTAACATCTATTAAACGAAATTTGTTTAACGGTTAATGGTTAGCGTACTGCTTAATCGTACAAAAATACACGTTTTTAATTGGATATTCAAATTTTATAGCAACAAAGTTGCGGTTAAAGGTTAAAGGTTAGAGGTTAAGGGGGAAAGCAACCGGAGGTTGCGGTGAAAGAAGCTGCGCTTCGGTTAAAGTCACTGCGTGACGGTTAAAGCGCTAAAGCGCGGTTAAGGGTTAAAGGTTAAGGGGGAAAAGTCGCGGAGCGTATCAATTGAGAATTGAGAATTGAAAATTAGCCTGCCGGAGGAGATTGTCCCCTTAGGTTAGGGGACGCCGACGCAGTATGAAAGCGTCGGTTGCGACGACGGAAAGTTTATCTTCCCAAAGGAGTCTCTTGCGGAGGGGGTATACACTAAACTCTACACTATCAACAATAAACCGTCATCCATCAACCTTTAATTATCTTGTCAACGCGATCTAACTCGAACTTAAACACGAAGTCGCTTGTTGCACTCGCGATGGTACTGCGCAAAGATTACTTAAACATAAATGGCCATAAATTACCCACAAATTGTCGTGAATGCTTTTTATGGTATCCGTTAAACGTTAAACAGGCACCATAGGTGCTTTAACCAGGCGAATCCGATTAACCGCAGTTTCCGACTGCTTTCACCGCGCCGAAGGAACTATATTTTTGACAAGGTGTCGGTAATCACATGTAAGTAACTAAGATTCTATCTGATAGCGACCGACACCCTGTATCTGCAGGGTGTCGGTCATGGTTTACTTCGCGTGCTCTATTTTACAGACTTTATACATTCTGCGATGATGGTGTTCTACGCGTTGAAAGCCCCATTCGCGGAGCAAGGCACCGAAGTTCTGGGCTCCGACACCACGCATAAGGTATGGGTTAAGCTTGCGTAGGTATTCGTGGATCTCAGCTGCCGAGAGCAGTTGGGGCTGCTCACCCTCCTCGGGGTGGCGGAAGTGAGCACGAAAATGTTGCTCTACGGGCGGCAAGAGACGATAGGCGCGGTTGTGCAGTTCTATGTTGGCTACTTCATCGGCTGAAAAGTGATGACGTTCACCATTTCTTAGGAGATGCATACACTGGGCATAGAGTTGAGCATGGCAGATAGGGGTGTCCACATCGATCATGTGAGTCAGCTCCACACAGAGAAAGCGACGGCTCCCCGTGGGGTCGGTAAGTAGACGCGGCGTATTGCTGGTACCGATGAACGAGGCCACGCGAGGCAAAGTGGTGGCGTTACGGGCGTATGCTTTGCGACAGCGCAACGACGGCATCTGCATAAGGTTCTTCAAGGTGCTCTGCTTATGTGAGGAATATCGGTCAAATTCATCAAGATTGATGAGCAGGCAGTCGGTGAGACGCAGCTCACACTGACTCTCTGCAGCGAGATCAAAGCTGTCGGTATAGAACATGCGTAGCTCGGGAGGCAACAGCATGCGACAGAAGGTGCTCTTATGCCATCCCTGCTGCTCACTGATGAGGATGGGAGCCACGCTGTTGGCATACAGTGCCTCATCCCTACCCTGCGCCTGTGCCACGAGAGCGAGCATCCAGCGGCAGAGGTAATCCACAAGAGCGTCGTCATCGGTAAGGCGTTGCATCAAGGGGCGCAGGCGGTCGGTGCCGTCCCACTGGGGCAATGAGGCGAAATAATGCGTCACGGGATGATACGACGGTATGTGTAGCGACTCGGCGGCGATGCGCACTCCTTCGATCCAGGTGTAGTTGTAGCCATCGGCTTGTATGTCCATCAGCCAGGTCATGTAGACACGCTTGGTGATGGGAGCGAAGTCATCACCCACGCTGCCCCGCTCACGGTACTCGCTCTGCTCGCTGAGCAAGTTATAGCGCAGCTCATACTTGCTACATAGCACCGCCTGTACCTCGGGCAAAGTAAGAGCGGCCCCCTTCTTATTCCCCCCGAGGGGGAAGGCCTCACCTGCAACGGATATAGGTTGTTTGCGAGATGTCTTTTTCTCCGTAACCTTTTCACTCTTCATTCTTCCCTTTTCACTCTTCATGGCTGTTACTTTGCTTCGCAACCATGCCTTTACTGTTTCAAACAATTTTTTCATAGTGTAGATGCATGTTAATATAATGTGTTTGTCTCACTCGGATTTTTTCCGCAAAGTTACGATGCCGCCAACAGCGCCTGTTCTGCAATTGACATGCTACGTAAGGAAAAATAATAAACAAGTTATATTTTCCAACGTTAACGATGACAATAACGATAACATCAACCATACTGCCTCTATTCGGCCACAAAGATACAATCCCACGGAAGCGGAATCAATAGAATAATTTCGCACCTTGGAAGTTGGAAAAACGCAAAGAGTTTTGTAATTTTGTATCAAACAAAGTTATTTACCGCTGCGCAAGGGTAACATTGCCGTTGCGCAACAGCAAGGTTGCTGTTGGTCAAGGGCAACGTTGCCGTTGGGCAGCAGTAAATAAAATGATAAAATAGTAAATTGTAAATAGTTAAATAGTAAATATAATATGGCAACAACCAAGAAATCAGGCACTATTGCCTATCAGCTACGTAGGCAAAATGACCTCACGGGAACCGCTACAGAGAAGAATCCGCAGATGGCGGTGACCGTAGTGAACAGCAAGCTCACCACCACGAAGGAGCTGGCAGAGTATATCAACTTCGCATGTAGCGTGACCGAGTCGGACATAGCGGCCGTGTTGCAGGCCCTCGGCAAGTGCGTGTGTGATGAACTGCTCGATGGCAACCGCGTGGAGATAGACCACATTGGTACCTTCAGCCTGTCGCTCACCTGTGGCCGCAAGAAATTGGAAGACCGCGTGACGAAGAACGATATCCGTGTGAAGAACATCCTCTTCACTCCCTGCGTGGAGATGAAGCAGGCCATGCGCGGTGCCGATATCGTGAGCGGAGGCCCTAACCCCAACAAGCGGCTGACCGATGAGGTGATACTGCGCCGCGTGGCAAAGTACCTCGATGAGCACGAGTATATGCAGCGCCGCGAGTTTGAGTCGGTATGTGAGTGCTCGCGCTTTACCGCCACGAAGAAGCTCAAGGAGCTGGTGCGGTCGGGCAAGCTACGTGCCATGGGCTCAAAGAACGTACGGTTTTATGTGAGGGGGAGTTTGTGACGATGAACGATAAACGACGAACGATGAACGAAAAAGAATAGACATTCGGCACGTAAACAGATACCGGCCGACACTAGGTGTCGGTCGGTAAACCACTATATCACAAAAGGTTACTACAAGGAACCGACGCCATAGAAAAATTACGGGACATGGTGCCTATCATTCTTTCAAAACAGCTTATGACAAACACATGCAAACTCACAATGGAGTACCGCAGATACTGTTTCAAAAAGTGTGTCTGAGTTAAGTAGTAAAAAAGGACCGGCCAAGTTTGACCAGTCCCGACAAGTTTGTAATTTTGGGTGTGCAAATCAAAAAATTACAACTTATGTTGCTTACTGAGGAAGAGATGTATAAATGATAATAATGCGTGAGTTACTATAGATTCAACGTTAATCGTTACGCACTAACAGCTTAGCCACCTTTTCCTATTCGCTGACTACCAATAAAAATCATCTTCGAAATATGGAATTGCACCGTACTTCCCTTCCAGATAATTCTTCTCGTAATTGCTGTCTGTACGAGGCTTCGCCCCGTTGTCAAGCGTAATACTCATCATCGGGGTCAGCTTCGTGGAATACTTTGTATTTACCGTTTTTTCCACGAAAACCACTTGGTCACGTCTCAACAGCTTCTTAGACAGCATATTGGTATCGTGTGTAGTAAAAATCAACTGCGCTCCGCAAGGGTTCGTTTCTGTATTGTTAAAAAGTTGCACAATACGCCGCGACAACAGGGGATGCAACTGAGCATCCAGTTCGTCCACAAATAGCGACTTCCCATACCGCAGGGTATCAACTATCAAACCGGCAAGGTTAAACAATTTCCTCGTGCCATCCGACTCTCTCTCATCTATGTCGAAGTCCACCATCCCCACTACTTCACCATTAGCGTTTATTTTGTAATGCTTGGCATAGGCAACAATGGTCGGGTGTTCTTTCAGCGAGGCCACTATTTCCGCAGGCAGTCCTTTGGGCAACATCTTTTCATCAATTAGCTCTTGCTCTGTTGTGACTTCACGGAATCCTACATCCATACTGCTGATAAAGCCCAGAATATCATCCTTATAATCAGTCTTGGTATGCAGCATTTCCTTCGTTTTACGTGAAAAGCCATTGTCGCGTAGACCAGAAATTACATTAAGTCTGGTTCTGAACCATTCTATCACTCTTTTTGAGATTTCCCCACCCAACTGCGCTGCTAGCGATATGAAGAGTCTGTTATTATTCAAAGGAATAGTACCTTCTTTTATAGCTAAACCCTCCGAGTAGTTTTGAGCATCAATTTCAATCAAGTCGGAAGTTCTCCTCAACAGTATCTTTAGCGATCGCTTGGGAAATTTAGCAAACAGCCACTCCTCTTCTATCCGTTGTGCAGTGTAGCTAAATCCGTATACAAATTTGTCGGTGCCATCCACAAACGACATTTCAAAGCGTGTTGGTCTCGCTTCATTATCCGAAAGGAGAAAGGCATCATAGGGCAATGTTTCATTATCGTTCAGTCTCACAGAATGGATAATGAGACCTTTCATCATTGCAACAGCCTTAAACACGTTTGACTTACCGCTGGAGTTGGCTCCATAGAAAGCCTTGGTGTTAAGTACACGAGTGTTTGCAACAGTGGAATATCCCTTGTCGTTCATATCCTTAATGCCTGTATCTGCCTTAAACGACAATCTGATTTCCCCATCTATCGAACGGAAATTCTCTGCGGTAAAATTTATTATCATAGCATAATTTTGTGATTTTCGCTCAAATTTATAAACAAAAGTACACGTTTTATTTTACACAAACGAAGAAATTTCTAATTTTCTTCAAAAATCTGACAAATTGACAGAAAAGCAAGCATCACTTAACAACAGAGATTTAAACTGACAGAACGACAAACAATTTGCAGATTTAGCAAAATTTAAACAGCAATAAACACTCTTTACGTAGTATTTTTTTTGCTTTTTTGAGATTTTTGCTCATATTTTAAAATTTTGGCATTCTTTTTGTCTGTAACTAGATGGTGGGCTCGTTCCTGAGCTTCGAAACCACCCGACGGAATAAAGCTCAGCTGTACTGTTCAGATTACAGGATATAAACCATAATGCCCTATGACATACGTCAAAAACGCAAGTGGTACTTCCAGGTGGTCAAAGCCCTCAACGGGTGAGTCTTCATGGTTGGAGTATTGGGAAAAGCAGACAGGCAAAAAAGCAACACGTTGTGGTGCTATCGATTGTCACTCCACAGAAACTCTCGTTGGCGGACACGTCCAGAAGGCTTTCGGGGATAATGAAATCTACATAACCCCCTTGTGTAAAGCTTGCAACAATAGAACAGGCTACTTCTGGGTTGACACCGAATTGGTTAGAGTACCAAGCGGATTGTAAAACACGGCATGGTATGCAACACCTCAAGTGCTCCGTAGCGGAATCGGAAGGACACCGCATAGTTAATCACAATCTAATCTCATTCTATTATGATAAAAGAAATACACGTTGTTTCTAATCCTAACAGAGGGGGTTGGGATGCGAAGAGACCACACGCCGACAGAGCATCAAAACACTTCGACACAAAGAATGAAGCTATGAACTGGAGTCGTAATCTAGCCAAAAGGGAAGGGCTCGAACTTATCCCTCATGGCAGAGATGGTAAGATTCAAAATCCCAACAGCTATGGGAATGACCCATGTCCACATAAGGACACAAGGCATTAACCATTGCCATTCATGGAGATAGCAGGCGGCAGAACCAGCCTGCTATCTTATTTAGGATAGGCCCATTCTTAACAAAAAGTTGCGTAACGATTACTCCGTCTTTACTATAAAAAGAATTTCACCCACAAGACCCCCATATTACCAACCATGACATCGACCTGCAGTACGTGAAGTTCATATATCTCTCGGGCATCCGCTCCATAGTTCGAAAGAAGCGATACTACGCCAGTTCTACACAATACCTCTTTTTAGGGGCGTGGAACTTACCAAACAAGCTTTTAAGCATACTTTTCTTTCAGTATATCTGCTATCCTTTTTGTTTCTCGCAGACTCCTTCCTGTAGTCCTCACAGCAAGACCTAATCCTTCATCTGTATCTGTCAGAACTATTTCAATAATCCCGTTTTCTTTCACTCGATGTATGTAATCCTTCGCATGTGGGTTAAAAGGCAAAGAATTTACAATTTCAACAACATAAGGAGATTGTTTAAGTTTACCAGCATGCTTCTCTAATATATCTTTCCCATGATCGTCTCTTAGTGACACTTTTTTCCACATCGGGTCAATCATACACTTTCCCAACGAAAGGGGAGCATTCTGACTATACCATAACTTATAGCACTCAGCATCAAAATGGTTAGTATCAGTGACACATATCCACGTTATCCTTTCTTCTTCACTAACGTCACTAACAACTTTTATTTCATACTCCGCTCCACACCATTCAGGAGCTACATATAATCCTACACATATTGTATTTTTAGCATATGCAGCCGTAAATCCTTCCGCTTTCAGTTCATCTACATTACGACAATAATATACATTAGCTGAGATATAGCGATTTTGAGTTTCAGCCTCATCTTTGTCCCCCACATAAGGGCGTTTTTGCGTGGAAAGCAGTAATTGCACCTTGGTATCACGAATGTTTTTATAGCAATAGCTCGCAATTGTTTCTTTTCCGCTTATAGCAATTTCATCCAGTGCAGTACTATAACAAATTTTCTTGAACCCTTCTTCACAAGCTTTCGCGACTACGTCCACATAGCGCGTGACACGTTCATGCACTTCTTCCTGCGTAGCACACAATGGGCTCAACGTAAGTTCATTAAAGCACGCCTCCATATTTTATGATTTTATGAGTTCCATCAGTTGCCTCGTCCATTCATCCATAAAGTCATCAGGATAAGCGCTCAATTCACCATTTCCATCCACATATATCTGTTCTATTTCAGTCATTTCGGTATCGAGATTCCTATCAAAATAATTAATCAACGCTTCATTCTCTTTCAATAGATTTGTTTTCACAGCCAACCGCAACCCATTTACGACATGATCACTATGGCTCTCTATCAAAATTTGTATCCCCCGCTGTTTGGCTGTTCTTATCAAAAACTCCATCAACCGAGACTGAGCGCCAGGATGCAAATGAGCCTCAGGATTCTCTATTATTATAGTACTTCCTTCATTGGCCAACAAAGCAAGCACTATTACCGGCAGCACGTAACTATATCCAAACCCCACATTAACGGGACGATACACCTTCTTTCCATCTATAGAGTTCAAGTATAACTCTACACGCTCAGAGTCCCTATTATTAATTTTAATCGCTGCCCCTGACAGCACTTTTGACAGAGTGTCCTCTACATCCGTTAAGAGTTCTGCATTATTCTGTGCTAAGACATTGATCAGGTATTCTCCTTTCGTCCCTAACCAATTCTCAGACAAAGCATCTTTTCTTTCCACGGCATTTACCGGCCCACGACGGTCGGCTGCAATATAAGCGAGATCTTTCAAAGACTGTAGTTCTTTAATATCAGAAATCGCACCCGCAACTTTTAGTTCAGATGTCACTTGGCCATCCTCCGAAGCATTGACATCCAAACGTTCAACACCATCCACCAATAGTCCTATCAACTGTGCCAACTGAGGTTTATCTTCAATCGAAGTATATGCGAGTTTTACATGTTCTGTATCAGAGACTATTCCTATTTCAAATTCTTTTTCATTCGCTTCAGAGTTTAACACATCATCAAAAGTACCTAAAGTTATGAGTCCTCCCATTAATTGTAGAGTTCGCACGTCATTGCTGTCCTTCATTGTTTGCGACAACAACAATAAACTCTGTACAACTGTTGATTTTCCTCGACCATTCTTACCATAGAGCACAGTAACTTGTGCCAAGGGAATGGAGCTGGTCTCATTAAAACACTTAAAATTTCTCAGCGAGATTTCAGTCAACATACTATTTCCTTTCTTTTTCTTTTAACCAACTCCACAAAGATTTAGGAGCCCATCCTTGCCTATCTTGTGATGTCACATCATATACAATGATATTGTCATTATCATCAATGACCGGATGAAGTTTTTCATATATTTCATTGGCAGTAACAAACATTTCATCTATAGCGACAAACCACACTGATTCCAACGGATGATGCCAATCACCCAATGATTTTATCTCGCTATATAGTTCGTTATAATTCCTACCAACCTTTTTAAGGTCATATGCAATCAAAAAAATCTTCATATATCCAATATATCCAAAATTTCTTACAAAAGTAACACAAGTTCGACGAAATACCAAATATCAACATGCTAAAGCATAAAAAAGTTGGATACTGTTTCAAAAAGTGTGTCTCGATTAAGTAGTAAAAAAGGACCAGCCATGTTTGGCCAGTCCTGACAAGTTTGTAATTTTGGGTGTCCAAATCAAAAATTACAACTTATGTTGCTTACTGAGGAAGAAATGTATAAATGATAATAATGCCGAGTTTCTATAGATTCAACGTTAAACGTTCACCGCAACCTCTGGTTGCTTTAACCACTACAGCTTTGCTGTAGCACGTGCCTCGCACATACCATCCTCGATGGAGCAGTAGGTCCAGCTGCCGTAGCGGCCGATGGAGTAGATGTCGTGCTGGGCCAGGAGTGCTTTCTTGGCCTGCACATCGGCGGTGCACTGCTCGTTGATATGCACATAGGCGGGATCCATGACCACGGAGTGGTGCGACACGAGCTGCTGCGTGGTGATGATGCCTGCACTGCGGAGGTCGGAGAGGACACGCTCAAACCAGTAATCGACATCGATAGCGGCGTCCTTATCGAAACCGAGCTCTACATAGAGCGACATGCGGTCGGAGCCGAAGATATTGTCGTAGTAGCCGATGCGGTAGAAGGAGAGTTCCTTGCTGGGGAAGTAGACCCAGTTGTTACGGGTGTCATCACCCTTGCTGTCGAAGCCGAGGTTGAAGACGAGGACCTTGTTCCACGAATAGAGCGAGGCATCGTACTCGACACCACATAGCTGCAGGAGCTGTGGGAAGGGTATGGTAGAGACGAGGCGGTCGTAGGTGAGCTCACGCTTATCAGTAACGACGCACTTGCGGGCGGTATCGATGCGCACGACACGCTCGCCGAGGAGCAGACGGTCGTCGGGGACGCGCTGCTTCAATGAGTTGATATATTCGATGGCACCACCACTGGGATAGGTAAAGTGATCGTTATAGGATGCGGAGTCGCTCTGACGGAAGTTGGCAATGATCTCCTCCTTATTGGCAAAGGGGAAGAAGCGGCCCATGGCATTGCAATCGAGCGTGTTGAGGTCGCAGGCGTAGAGCTTCTCGTTGTAGGGGATGAGGAACTTCTCGGCGATGCTACGGCCAAACTTGCAGTAGAGCATATCCTTGAAGTTGGAGTACTCGGTGTAGGGGTTGCAGAAGAGGTCGTAGAGGCAGTCGATGAACTCCTGCTGTGGCAGCTGGTGGATGTTCTTCTGGAAGGGGAAGTCCACATAGCGGTCGCCATACTGTATCTGGGTATGCTTGCGGCAACGCAACAGCGTGTCAGGAGCGATATGCTCGCAGATGAACTGCTCCATCTCGGGATAGCGGAAATGGAAGAAGTGGCCGGAGTAGTCCCACACGAAGCCATCCTGCTTGATGGTCTTGCAATAGCCACCGATGGCACTGTCGGCCTCGATGATGCGGTAGTCGCGGTCGGTGAAGGCGGCGTAACTGAGGCCGGTGGCACCGGCGCCGATGATGATGTCCATTTTTTTTGAAGGTTAATCGCCGCAAAGCGGCTGGTTAAAGCAGTCAGAGACTGCGGTGAAAGTTGCTGCGCAACGGTGAAAGCAGCGGAGCTGCGGTGAAAGCCACAGAGTGGCGGTTAATCGTGGCAGAGCCACTGGTTAAAGATGAAAGGTTAGAGGGCAGCGGAGCTGCGGGGAAAGTCGCAGAGCGACGGGGAAAGCAGTCGAAGACTGCGGTTAAAGTGCCTTTGGCACGGGGAAAGTTGCTGCGCAACGGTGAAAGCAGCGGAGCTGCGGTTAAAGTGCCTTTGGCACGGGGAAAGCACGCGAGGCGTGCGGTTAATCGTGGCAGAGCCACTGGTTAAGGGTTAAAGGTTAGAGGGCAGCGAAGCTGCGGGGAAAGCACGCGGGGCGTGCGGTGAAAGTGCCTACGGCACGGTGAAAGCGCTAAAGCGCGGTTAAAGTCGCGAGGCGACGGTGAAAGTGCCTTTGGCACGGTTAAAGGACAGCCATTGGCTGTTTTGTTTAGTGTGTAGAGTTTAGTGAGCCCTCCGGATGGAATAGCCAACAACCAATGGTTAAAGGTTAAGGGTTAATGGTTAATGTTGAATGAGCTAAAAGCCAACAACTAATAGCTAACCGCCAACAGCTAACCGCTAACGGCTCTTAAAATATAGTTCTTTATTCCAGCTTGCGGCTTTGAGGAAGGGTTCGGGGAGTACCCCACTCCATGGCTTGCCACATGGTGCGGCGGGAAGTACATATTGATTGATGGCTTCCAGCTTACGTCGATGCATGGCATGCGACATACGGAGGATGTATGCATTCTTATAACCGAGTCTCCACACATTGTAGTACCACATCCAGACGCAGTATTCATAGATGGTGGGCTGCTTATCTGCCAGCAGTGACTTGACGATAGCCGCGGCTTGCACATGGTCGTTCCAGCCCTCTCCCCAATGGGGAACAAAGAGGGCGTCGGGTGACAGTTGATTGAGAAGAGCACGTAGCTGCTCCGTCGCTGAATGTTCGAAAGATATAGCTTCATCTGGATACCTCAGCGTATGAATATGCGACTCGGGTAAGCCCAACGTAGCAGCAGCCTCCAAGGTCAGCTTATGACGCATCTCGATAAGTGTTTCTTCTGGAATATCGCAGCATCCACGATGCGACCCTTCACCACCGGAAAGAATTATTACATGGGGAGGTGTGCCACGCTCTACCAAGGCCTGTATAAGCCCTGCGCAACCAATCACCTCGTCGTCGGGATGCGGAGCGATGATAACAGTGTTATCAGACAGAGGAAGGTTGGGTCTGTTCCGATAAAGCAAATGTAGTATAATGAGGCGGATGTGGCGAAGTGTTTTCTTTATTCCTTCAACCCCTAATAAGGACTCTTTATTAGAACAAGATTGTTTAACACGAGTGTGTTTTGTATCATTTCCGCTCGCCACGGCGAAACTGCTACAACCGCGTAACTTAAAGAGATTGATATTAAAGAGTCGCCAAATAAGTACATAAGGTACCCCTTTATTGGTAATCTTTGCTGCCTCCCAATACAAATCCGAAGAGGTATCTTTTATATACTTATTGTAATCGGCCAACATCTCTTCACTCTCAGCCATTCCACCACAATACTCCTTTGACATCAATAGCTTATAGGCAAAGGCCATTGGCACTCCTATATTCTCCTTGATGATTTTCCTCTTTATGGGAGAGAACTGACTATTGGCATAAAAAGCAATGATTGTCTTTACTACCGACAAGTAGTTCCTGCAATTGCGTTTATAGCTCTCGATACTCGTACTCTGCCCCTCCACATCCTTACGGTACTGATATAGATTGATATTGGTAATATACACCGTTTCAGCACAGGCGATAGCATACAGATAGTAACAGATATCACCATAGTAGCGCGGAGGTAGTTGTATGTGGTTATCTGTAAGTATCTGCTTACGGATGGTGATATTGGTCATAGGAAGATACAAACTACCCTTGGTATGGGAAGCATATTCCCCAATGGTCAGTATTTGCCCGCATAGGCTTTCAGCATATTGCTTACCTTTTTGCTTACTTTCCCCATTTATAGCCGTATAATTGCTTGCAAAGATATCGGCCTCACATATTTTCAGCGCAGCCATAAACTCGGCGAAGGCAGCCTTGTCGAACCAGTCATCGGAGTCGAGGATCTTGAAGTAGCGACCTCGGGCCTCAGCTATGGCGAGATTGATGACGGTGCCCCACCCTCCGTTGGGTTTATCGATGACACGAAGAATCTCGGGGAATCGTGCCTCGTACTCGCGAGCAAGGGCAAGAGTGCCATCCTTGCTGCCATCGTTGATGGCAAGGACTTCCAACACATCGTTGTACTCGAGCGCGAGGATGCTATCCAGGCACTCGGCCAGATATTGCTCTACGTTGTAGCAGGGGATAACTATGGTTAGGAGTTTATTCATTTCAATTTTTCTTATTTTCATCAACAGAATTTAGACACGAACTTAAACACGTTTACGCACACGCAGGCTTGTGCTGGCCTCCGGGGTGTTATCTATAATCTCACGCAGACGCCGCAGAAGACGCAGAACTTAGTTTCTCCACATGGTGAACATGATGATTTAAATTCGCAGAAGCACGCGTTACTTCGCTCGCGTGTGTGTCAAGCGATGGATAAGGCGTAATGACCAGCGGGACAATAGGCCTAGTCGGTTGCTTTGTATAATCAAGAAATTAAGTAGGCGATCTTTTAGGCTATGCGTTTTATCTAATGCTTTTACCATACGGCCATACAGCGATATGTGATATGACGACAGCGAATGGCCCTCAACAAGTTGCATAACGGTATAGTTTTTGAAAAGGCCATAATACTTCTGATATATTATCTTGGGGATATCGCCGTCAAATATGGCATTCATAGAGGAGAGGATTGGCCATGAGGTGTAATTCACATTGGGTCCATATATCTTCTTCTGACTGGGCAAAATGTAATAATAGCCCATAGAATCTATACACTTGAACGATACGGCATATTCCAAATACTTGGAGATAAACTGGGTGTCTTCGCCCAAGACGCTCCGCTCATCGAAACGTATATGATGTGTCTCAAGAATATTCCTACGGAACAATTTAATCCATAGGTAGTAGTAGGTATCTTGAACGAACTGCGATTCTATTAATTTGCGTTTTGCATCTATGGTATTCCCTTGACATAGAAACAAGTTCTTCTCTATAGCATTATCTCCATCTATAGCATAGTAGCCCTGTATAGCTAAATCAACATTGCTTGCGATGGCTTCACTATAGGCAGCTAACCAGTCTTCACAGACATAATCATCGGCATCGCAGAAGGTGACGTATTCTCCTTGCGCATTGTCCAACCCGAGGTTGCGTGCTGATGACACTCCCCCATTCTCCTTATGGAAAACGCGCACGCGGCTATCCTTGGCTGCATAGGCATCGCAGATAGCACCACTATCGTCCTTGCTACCATCATCAATAAGCAGCAACTCAAAGTCGGTATAACTCTGAGCCAGAATGCTGTCGATGCAGCGGTGTAGGTACTGCTCGGCGTTGTAGATGGGGACTATTATTGAAATCATAGATTCCATTTGCGGTTTTACCGCTGGTTAAAGCCACTGTGTGGCGGTTAAAGTGCCATAGGCACGGTGAAAGCTGCAGGGCAGCGGTTAAAGCAACTGGAGGTTGCGGTTAAAGTCGCGAGGCGACGATTAAAGGACACGCGGAGCGTGTACGATGACGTTAACGAAAACGAAAACAATCAGAAATCAACTGTATTATCTTTTTATCAACGCGGATTTAACTCGAACTTAAACACGTTTTTTGCACGTCGCTCGCTCGTGCCGCCTCCAAGATGAGGACACGTAGAGTGTGTATAATAACGAAGCAGTTATTTATACTTAGGGGTTGACTTCTTCAAGAACTTACGTTTAAAGACCTCACGGCAGATGATTCTGCGTTCGGAAAGACTTAATGTCTTTATCTTTTTCAGAATATTCCAACATGAGAAGATGGCCTTCTTATGAGAACTGCAGATAAGCCACATCATCCAACTCAATTTCTCGGTGTGATAGGTTGAACAGATATCGGTCAACTGATGCTTTTCTTGTTCCGTGCTGGGGATGAGCTTGCTCATCAACTCAGCAAACATGCAATAAAACGATTCCGTTGCCTGCAGCTTATTTAACAATAGCGCAGGTGTGTTCCAGGTGGAGGTGATGTTGATTCCGGAATTTCGGAACGAGAACAGGATTTCGTTATGTGCGACTATTCCTTTGCCACCAAGTTGCATGACGGTAGCATCATCGCTATACCATGCGGATGGATAGTTGACGAATCCGCCTAAGTCGGCCAATGCTTGGCGACTGAAGATATAGAAAGGAATACCCTTCAACAACTGGCGGTGTATCCACAAATGTGAGAATGCAATGAGCGACATATACTCATCCAACTCTATATCTTGCTTCAGGATATCTCCGCGAGAGTTGATATACTGTACGCGGGGACGGAATACGTTCACCTCGGGATATCGATCAACCAACGTATCCATCTTCTCCAAATACTTGGGATGATAGACATCGTCATCGGAGGCCAAAATCAAATAATCACCAGTAGCATAGGTGATGCAATGGTTCCACTGCGCAACCAAGTCGTGACCTCCAACATTCTTCTTATTAATATAATATTGGATGCGGTCATCATGGTAGTCGTTGACAATGGAGCACAAATCCTCGGGAGAGGCATCGTTGACAATAATCAGTTCAAAATCAGTATAACTCTGATCGAGAATGCTATCAATAGCCTCGCGAAGGTATGTAGCTTTATATGCGGGTAAGACAAATGAATATTTCATCATATTCACAATTTATGGAAGGACTTTATAAATCAGTCTCTTAATTTTCCCTAGAATGGTTATACAATTCCAGCCCAATAGTCCAAGATTTGCAACAAAGATTCTTCCTATAGCGAACTTTGCTCCATAAAAATCTCTAAAGTTCCAAATATAGCGATGAGATTCGGGAAACAAAGAAAGCCATCTCTTCAACGTATCTTTTTTATATAGAGCAGATTTCGATTTGAACTTCAGAAACATAATACTCCGCTTAAGTCTCTCATCAATCTCCATCCCTGCAAAATAATCTGATATCATTTTTGCGCATAGAATTTGACTTTCCGTTCTTTTTAAGATGCCCTCATGCGTTATAGAATTCGGATGCATTATATAATGATAATACGGCTTATCTATAACACACATCCTACTTGCAAAGAAACGATATCGCATCGTAACAAATAAATCATCCCACATGACGACTCCATCAGCAAATAAGATGGAATGCTTCAAAAGAAAGTCGCGCCTTACCAACTTATTACATGATGAAGAGTGTATGCCTCCCTCCAAACGTTTCAAATCATATAATGACTCCTTGGTTATTTCATTTGTATGATATAACTCTGAAAATAAGCACTCATCATTCTCATCGTAATACCCTATGCCACATGCTACTACATCTGCATCTTTCTGCTTGGCTAGAAGATACATATTTTCGTATGCGTCACACTCAACGAAATCATCTGAATCACAAAAGATGATATACTCTCCTTTAGCGGCCTGCATACCTGCATTTCGTGATGGACCAGGACCTTTATTGATGTAATTATTTATTATCGTCACTACCCTATCAGGATAACGTGACTCAACCTCCTCAAGAACCTCAACGCTATTATCTTTAGTGCAATCATTGACAAAAATATATTCTATATCATCCAATGTTTGCTCAAAAAGCGAACGTGCACACTTTGCTATATACTGTTCGCAATTATAAACTGGTACAATTACAGAAACCTTGGGCATGATTAGGTTTTTAAAGGAGAACTAAACACTTGTTTAGGATATTATTATACATCATGTATATAAGTCTCAACAATAAATACGGCCTCTGAGTAAATATATATATATCAATGAGAGGAAGCTAAGTCTATGCGCCATAAAGAAATGAAAAAATCGAATCTTCTTTCTAAATTTTGTTTTTCTATCTGAATACAAACATTTTAAGTGCTTATTTTCACACATTAGATTCATACAACTAAGCTTATGCATTAAGCTATTCCTATTATGATATATATAATCTATCTGCTTTGATAAATAAATGATTGCATTTTCTCTTTGAAGACGTTGTACATTTACATCGAATATACTCTGCAATCGATTCAACTTTTCGTCAAAGGCCTCTATCGCAAAAAAATGATGTTCCAATGAATAGAGACTTTGCGAAAGGCTGTTGGTATTCCCTCGCTCATAGTAGTAAAAAGGTTTACTACTGAGTCGTATAGAGGTAGTATATAATAAATAGGTAAGAACAAATAAAGAATCCTCACCGATGTGAATCCTTTTATCAAATGTTATACGATTCTCACGAATAATATTAGTACGAAACAATTTACTCCATGGAGTGCGAAAATTTATCAACGAATACAAACTTACGATATTCTCCTTCAAAGCACTAGCATCATAATTATTTTCTTCAAGAATCCCATTCCAAGTTTCATCACTACCTACAGATTGAAAAGAACCGACAATCAAATCTACACTATGCTGGGCATAAAGCGATGACAAGAAATCGGGATGCACATAATCATCTGCATCGATAAAAGTAACCCATTCTCCTTGCGCTTGATCAATACCGAGATTTCGCGCCGTACTCACGCCACCGTTCTCTTTATGTAATACACGTACACGACTGTCCTTAGCAGCATACTCATCGCAAATAGCACCGCAGTTATCAGGACTGCCATCGTCGATGAGCAGCAACTCAAAGTCGGTAAAGCTTTGGACCAAGATGCTATCGACGCAGCGGTGGATGTACTGCTCGGCATTATAGACGGGGACGATGATGGAAATCATTTGCTAGTTTAGAGTGTATAAATGTTTCACATTTAAGACCACTTGCTTGCTCGGCATAGTTCAAATAAATTAGACTCTGCTCTCGCTATGCTGCGTGGTTAGTGTGTAGTGTTTAGAGTAGGCACCTGTGGTGCGAGAAACGTGGAACGAGGAACGGTGAAAAGCAGTCGGGGGACTGCGGTTAAAGCGTTTTCAGCGCGGTGAAAGCAACTGATGGTTGCGGTGAAAGAAGCGAAGCTTCGGTTAAAGTCGCGAGGCGACGGTGAAAGGACACGCGAAGCGTGTACGATAACGTTCTCGGACTAGCCGAGGGCTGCGCTATTGACGAAGACTAAAACCTTCGTTGAATTAGAAATTAATAGTTAAAAATTAAAACGGTTTAATCGTATGGCAACGGGGTGATTTTATTTGTCAACTTTCTAACGCTCGACCTACTGCTTAGAAGGCAGTTGCTCTATGAAGCCTAACAATGATTCTTAGTAAAAAACTAAAAACAATTACTATCGTAAATTAGTCTGCCAAAGCATTAATCAAAAAATCTTGTGATTCTTGACGTAATCTTTCTAGTTTGGGATTGACTTTCGAATAATCTATTTCGGTAAATTCAGGTATAGACGTAACATCAAGTAATCTGTCTTGTAGACCTATCTGGTTCAATAAAGAAGTTGAACGCGTGTCCCAACCAAAATTCAACCTTACCGTATAAAATGGTTTGTTGAATATGAGAGAAAATGCGGTCCCATGAAAAGAAGTAGTCACCACACAGGCTGCATTTCGAAACATATTGACAAAGTCTTCGGGTGTATCTTCCTTACGTCCCCAACGAGTTTCATATTTGACATCTGCCAATATAGTTACAACTTTTGCAGATATTTGTTTTGCTATATGATGCGCAATACGTAAAGTCTTTTCATCATATTGCACTTGATATACAAGCACATATTTATCTTGGACTATCGGTTGAGAGACAAACTTATCCCAAATACCTGTAGGCACCATCAATGTAGGATCAAGCACTTGCCGTATTGGTCTATTCGTAAACGAGGACAATAAGGACTTCATATATTCCTCACGTACACCTATTGCATCAAAACTGTTCAATTTTCCATTAAAGAATAGCCGAGTTTCGCTATCTAACGATGTAATCTCCATGCTAGCAGCATATGACAAATATTTCTTACCGCCTTTCTCAAAAGAAAAATCGCAGAAGTATACACCATCAAGCCCTTCGGTTATAATAGGATTCCAAACCTGATCGCTACCCACAAGATAAACATCGTAATCGGAAGGAATGGAAGAAACATCGTATATAGGTTTGGACAAGCAAAGACGATTATTTATGAAAGATTGGAAGCCTCTCCAACGACGACACCGCGCAGGAAAAACAATCAACTCCTTTATCAGATTCTTTATATAAGACAATACGACACCATGGTACTTAACTCTTTTACGAAATATTCGATAAGGACGTAAAAGATATTCCGGGCGATAATTGATAACTTCGACATCATGTCCTTTACTCCGCAAAAATTCCTGCGTAGCATAACACTGCAAAACAGCCCCATAATTATGGGCGCAATGAAAGGTTAGGATACCGATTTTCATGATTAAGGCACCTTCGGTGCGGTTAATAGCTGCAAAGCTGATTCTATTTCTTGCCTATAATACTCTTTATGGTATTCACACCTGAATCACCTACAACGGAACGCAGTGCTCCGGCAACCTTGCTCTTCATACTGGGAGCTGCAGGAGGGGCAACAAAGATGGATGACATCAGCTGCAGGGCCTCACTCTCGTTCTCATGGGTGGTAAAAGCCTCAAGGACTATAGGCTTATCACCGATGGTGGGATTAGCAAAATCGTCGAGTGCAGCAAGGAACTCTTCCTTATTGGTGGCAGATAGGTACTGGATACCCAAACCTTCACAATAGAGTTTAACGAGATGAGGAGCCTTAGCAGCAAAATGACCGCCAGCGGCCATATACTTGTTTGCATCATCACCGAAAGCATAGCAAGGGTGACTGCGCATCTTAAACTCTGCACCGATGGCATTGTTGATAAGCAGGATGCGTATATTATTGCCTACGTGACGATTGCCCAATGAGTTGAGGTCGTAGAAGAAGGCTAAGTCACCCGTAACCAAGAAACATAGGCGGTGAGGACTGGCCAGCGAGGAGCCTATCATAGCACTGGTGCAGCCATCGATACCACAACAGCCTACATTGCTGGTGCACTGTACGCCATCGGGGAGAGGGAACATATTCCAGCAGCGGCGGCTATTGGAGGCGCTGATATGGAAGAGTGAGCCCTCGGGCAAGCGACGAGAGAGCTGCGAGGCGGTCCAGATATTGCTGAAGGGCAGCTCGGGGATGTGGTTGTATATCTCAGCAAAAGCGGCACGGTAGTGATCGATAGAATCGTGCTTGTCGGAACCCTCTACGGCATAATGGTCGAAGAAGAAGGTCTCGGACATCTGGAACACGGTGGTGAGCTTCTTGAAGGGGTCGCGTAACTCGCCGTCTTCGCTGACACGCCAGATAGCCTTAACGGGAACGGTGCCCGCAAAGGTGGCTGCAGAGACCTCACCGATATGAATCATGAGGTCGAAGGTCTCAAACAAGGTGGACACGGACTGCAGCTGCGACAAGGTAGGGAGCAGGCGGTAACGGCCATAATAGCCACTGGTATGGTCGCAGATGACAATGGCATCGTGGGTGGCACAGAAACGCTCCAAGGCCTCGACCTGCGACGGAGTGAACTGCACATGGGAGCCTACATAAACGCAGATGCTGCCCTGGGGCATATCGGGCATGGGATCCCAAGCCTGCACACGGCGGAAGGCACGTACCTGAGGCAACTCCTTGACGGAGAAGTCTGGGCTATAGGTAGTCAGCAGATTGATATGTGCAGGACCTCCCCCATTGCGACGCAGCTCGAGGATGGCTTTGTTGGCCTCCATATTGACATAGTCTGCATCGCGTTCGTCCTTTACCACAGGTAGCTCTACCGATATCTTAGCGATATCGTAGGGAATTTTGTGACGGTCGATGTTCTGGAATATCAACTGACCGATGCGGTCGTTGCCCGAATGTGCAGTAATGGCAAGCACAGGTAGCTTACGATAGAAGGCCTCGGTAAGGCCGGGGTAGTAGTTGCGTGAGGCGGTAGAACCTGTGCAGGAGAGTACGACGGGCTCGCCACTCTCGGCTGCAAGGCCACAAGCGATATAGGCTGCAGAGCGCTCATCGACGGAGGAGTATATCTCAAACCAGGGGTCGCTTTGTAAACTGCCTACTAAAGCGTAGTTTGTTGTACCTGGAGATGCTATCACCTTCTTGATGCCATGGGCTTTCAAGAGTGCAACAACAATCTGTACGTTGCGTTCCGAAGAGTAAAACTTGTCGGACATAATGCTGTATATTATCTAATTTTGTTCTTAATCTTTCGTGCTATACTCAATAGGCGAAAGGTGGGTTTGAGGAGGAACGTCAGACTATTCCTATAACAGAAATAGGTAATCTTATTCCCCATATGAGGTATCTCACGAAGGGGTGTGCGCTCTCCGGCCACCTTATCGTTGACAGCCTCAAGATCCCATTGTATATTGCTAAACTTGGGGGCTGCTAAAAACGCTTCCAAGCATCTTGCCAAGCCCTCTTGAGGTAGTGTGAATGAATTGACATCACAGAACTGAGCAATCTTACTATTATCAAATGTGCGATTGAAATATCTGGAATAAATCAACTGGTATACTCGTCCTGGGAACTTCAGATTGGTGGATTGCTTGGTCATCACCACGGGGATGTCTCGACCAAGGTGTTTCTTCAACACTGCTATATAGGTAGCAAGCACCTCATGCCAAGGTAAAGAAACGGGGCAGGTAATGTGAAAAGCCTCACCTAAGGCTTTATCGCTACCGATAACGGATGCTATACCTTCAGAAACATCGTCGCCCAGGGTCATCGTGGTGAGTTTGTCATTGATATCCTCTGAGAACACGATGCTGCGCCCGTGAAGTGCTCGATAGAGCCAACTTTCCTTTTCTAACACACCCAGTTGCAAACGATAGGTGTTGTAGGTGATGGTGGGGCGTATGATGGTAAAATTGTTCTTTCCTGACTTGAAGAGTATATCTTCTTCACGAGCCTTGGCAAGTGCATATTCGTTGGTCTTCAGATATTCAGTATCGGTTGACACATCCAATAAGCGAGGAGTGTCTTCGGTAATCTTTGCTTCGGATTGGGAATATACCCTTGCCGAACTGATGAATACATATTGCTTCGTGTTCTCCAAAAATAAAGAGGATAATTCAGTCAAACTATCCGCAGTATGAACCATAAAATCAATTATGGCATCCCACTTGCGCATAGAAAGAAGTGTTACTACAAAATCCTTCTCTCGAGCATTGCCTTGGATATACTCGATATTTCCTTGGGGTTCCCGACTACTACGACTGGTAACATACACTTTGTGCTGCTTTGATAGCTTAGCTACCAAAGGAACTCCCATCGACCCAGTTCCACCCAACACTAAAATATTCATAGTCCTATTCGCTTTATTACTTTTTTGCCAATATTCAATATAGTCGTACGCTCACTTGTAGTCATGCCTAAAAACAATGCACACAAAGAAACTGAGGCTACTGACGACATCGTTATTAAAACAATGCGCAGAACACTCGGTAACATTACATAACTAAGTAATACTGGAATAACTAAAGCGACCAAGGACGTCAATATTATCGGTAGAAAAACCTGCTTTACATACATCGCAACTTTCAATTTAACCATCTCCTCCATTAAAAACATGCGAGCTATAAGAACAGCAATCTTTACAAAAATATAAATGTAATAGGCATATTGTGGAGTAGCACCCATCAAGAAAGCACACCATACTAAGAAAAACTCTAAAGAGCCTATACTGGTAATTATTAGAGAATATTTTCTCAACCTACCTGTTGCCATACAAGCGGTATAACCAGTACGCCCGATACAGTCACATAAGTTGACAACCAATATCAATTGAACAAACGATACAGCAAACTCAGGGACATCGACCAGCCATATATTTAGAATCTGCTGAGCCTCAAGAATGATGGGCAAAGCCAATAGCAACATGCAATAGTAAGAGAACTTGGCACCTCGGCACACGAGTTTGTGCATACCCTCTAAATCGCCACTGGCATAGCTCTTGGTAATCTGAGGATTTACAGCGGTCATAAAGTTACCGACAAACTGATTGACAATATTATTGACCGATACGGCAATGCCTCGGGCGGCATTGACGGCAACTCCGAAGAACATATTCAGTAGCATATTAACACCCTGCGTATTGAGAATATAGGTGGTGCTATTGAAAAAATTCCATCCAGCGAATCCTCCCATCTGTTTGAAGGCGCTTTTGTCGAATGTTAACGTATAAGTGCACTCGGGGAAATGGCGTTTACAGTAGCTACCATAGATAATGCGCACAATGAGACCTATAAGACATAGAAGACCGGCAAAGAATATCAGTTTATCGATGGGTGAGAAGGGGATTAAGAGTGCTATAGCCAACTTACCCAAAGCCTCGAAAATACTGATGTAGGCAAAAGCAGACATCTTCTCATGCGCAATGATAGCAGCATTATAGGGTACACTGACAAGACCTATCACAAAGGAGAGAACAGAGAACTGAAACACCCACTGAGCAGCGACCTCACGACCGGCAGGTATCTTCAGTTGGGATTCAATAAACCATGGACCGAGCAGTTCTGCAACTACAACGACCACCAATGACAATACAATCATGATATTGACGGAGGTGGAGAAAACTGTTTTGAGTTTTGAAGCATCGTTGCGGCCAAGTTCATAGGTAATGAAGCGACTAATCGCATCCGACAAGGAGGTGGACAGGATGCTAAACATAGCCACGAAACCACCGACCACATTGTAGGTTCCGAAATTGTCGACGCCGAGAGCTGCCAGGTTGACACGAGAGGTGTATAACCCGACCAGCATCATTAAGAACATGCGAGCATAGAGCAACAGCGTGTTCTTGGCTATGCGTTTGTTACTTTCGGAAATTTCCATTTTATAGCACCTTCGGTGCGGTTAAAGCGTCTTTGACGCGGTGAAAGGTTAAAGGTTAAAGGTTAAAGGTTAGAGGTGAGGGGGTGAGAGGTGAGAGGGTTAGGGAGGCTTTGTTTAGTGTGTAGTGTTTAGTGTGCCATCCGGACGGCCCTATAACCCATAACCTTTAACCCTTATAGAGGTTAGGGGTTAGAGGTGAGGGCTTTAATTCGTTTTGCGCGAAGGCCTGATAACATTTTTGCAATACTAGTTACTGAACGCTCTATTTCTACAAACTTCAAGTCGGTTATATACCCTAAGTCTTTGGCTATCTCTACCTGACACATAACCTCATATAATGATCCAAAGGCTATTTCGATAAAATGTATTTGTTCTTTTAGAGAAACACGGCCCATACCTTCCGCGATATTAGATGGTATGGAAACTACAGCTCGGCGCAACTGGTCACATAATGAATATGTTTCCTCTTTAGGAAAATGCTTCAACAAACTATAGATATCTGTCACTAACTGCTTAGAACTTTGATATGCCTGCAAATTCCTATATGAAAACAATTCATCTCTCTCATCCATATCTATAACCATTAACCTCTAACCCTTTAACCCTATAATCCTCTAACCCATAACCTTTAACCCATAACCTTTAACCCTTTACATTATTCCCTTCTAATATGAAGTTCAAATGCCTCTGAATGTTGCTCTACAAACTGCTTGGCATCGTTGACGACGAGGGCGAGGTAGCCACCACCGCCTGCACCGGGCATCTTCCAAGCAAGGACATCGTCCATAGCGCTGTAGTGAGATATGGCTTCGGCGATGTAGCTATTAGCTGTTTCGATATTACAGTCTACGGTCAACGGTCTACGGTCAACAGTCAGGCCATCCGGATGGAGGTTTTCGTTTTCGTTAGCGTTAGCGTCAACGTTAGCGTTATCGTTATCGTTTATATGATAGGTCGGGGTAATCATGCCGGGGAACATGGCGACCTGGGCATCAAAAGAGGCTTTGTAGGCGGATGCAAAGGCGGCAAGGTCTTTCTTCATGATGGCTTCCCAGCAGGCATCGGCGGCATCGACAAGAGCCTGCACCTTGGTGGGGGTGATATCCTTGTTTTCAACGACTGAGCAGCCGGGCTTGCGGGGCTCCATGGGTACCATCACGAGGTGCTCCTCAAGGAAACGGAGGGTCATCTCATCAACGGTGTTCTCAATCTTCTTGGGCCAGAAATTATTGTCGTAGTAGTGACGGCAGAGGCCGGGGAAGCAGATGCCGATGGAGTCCTGAGCACCGGAGATATGGCCCTCCTGACGCTCGGGGTTGTTCTCGAAGCAGAAGACGAGGCGAGCGAGCATCTCGGGATCCATCTTGGGGAGCTTCATGGGCCAGATCTTCTGTATCATATTGCGGGTGCTGGTGCTGAGACCGCAGCGGTCGCGCACATCGAAGGTAGGCTCCAACGAGATGGTGATGGCCCAGCCGGGACGATGCATGCTGACATAGGGCTGGTCGATCCAGGTGCCGGCGAGGTCGAGGCGGGTGGGGATACCCACATTGGCTGTTGGCTGTTGGCTATTGGCTTCTTGGGTGCTGAGGGATGCCTTGAGGGAGCTGGAGCTGCGGGCCTCTAACCCTGCGTGGGGGGTGCGCTGCAACTCGATATACTGGATGCCGCGCTCCTCGCAGAGCTGACGCTTGGTGTCGCTGCCGCCATCGGCATTGACAACGAAGATGTCGGGCTTAACGAGGTCGAGGGTGGGCAGGAAGTCGATGACGCCGCTGCCCTCGTTGATGTAGGCTTCCTTGACGGCCTTGATATTGCGTACCATAAACAGGCGTTCCTCCTGAGGGAACATGGGCTTACGGTGCTTGTACTCGAGGTAGGTGGCATCGGAGCCGATGCCGACATAGAGTTCGCCAAACTGGGATGCCTGCTGGAAGAACTCTACATGGCCGCTATGGAGTAGGTCATAACAACCTGATACAAAAACTTTTTTCATTTTTAATTTGCAACTTTGTTGCGACTTAATTTATTGTCAATAATCAACTGACAATGCTGAATTTATTTTGTCAACAGAACTTAAACGGAATTTAGACGCGTTTACGCACGTGCAAGCTTGTGCTGGGCCTCCGGGATGCTATCATTTAATCTCACACAGAAAACACGGAAAGCACAGAAAGGCACGACGCTACGCCCGTGCGGCCTCCGGGATGTTTGCTTGTTTTGACCACAGATTGCACGGATTACACAGATTTTTGTAAGTTGCTGCGCTCTTACAGCCTCCTGATGGTACACGCGAGTTTACGATGCGACAAATTTCAGTGATTTCTGTGATTTCCGTGTGACCTACCTATAGAAAGAACAGAAAGCACAGAATCTAATTCGCTATGCGAGTTATCGCTGTAAGGATGTTATCTGTATTGAAGTTCACAAGAAGTCCTACCTTCTTATTCATCAGCCGTAAGTAAGTAAGAAGTTGTTTCGAAAACACCTTCTTCATTTCTTCAACTGATTTCAACTCGACTATGACTTCATCTTCAACAAGAAGATCCAATCGTAGTTCAGTCTTCAACACATTTCCTTTGTAGTTAATGGGAACCTGTTTCTGTCTTTCTATTGTAAGTCCTCTCCTCTCTAATTCAAAACACAATGCCTCTTCATACACGGACTCTAACATACCAGGACCAAGTTCCTTATAAACATCGTATATGGCGCCTCGTATTTCGAATGTAATATCGTTTACCGTCATAGGATATTTTTTATCTCACACAGAAAGCACAGAAAAGCACAGAAAAGCAAGTGGTTGCACCCTTGCTGGACGGCTAATGCCGAGTGTATATCTTTAAATTGTTGAATCTTGAATAAAATACTTCACCATTAGCCGGCGCAAAGCCAAAAGCTAATCCCAACGGAAGAGGTCGCGAGCAATAGTGATGCGACAAATTTCCGTGATTTCTGTGATTTCCGTGTGAGATTATACGATTCATCCGGATGGAGGCCAACAGCCAAAGGCCAACGGCCCCCCCATCAATCCCGACGGAAGAGGTCGCGGGTATATACCTTTTCGTGGACGTCGTCGAGGACGGAGTCGTAACGGTTGGCGATGATGGCTCGCGAGAGGCGCTTGAACTCGGTGAGGTCGTTGACGACACGGCTACCGAAGAACAGGGTGCCATCGGGCAACGAGGGCTCGTAGATGATGACCTCGGCTCCCTTGGCCTTGATGCGCTTCATGACGCCCTGGATGGAGCTGTGACGGAAATTGTCGGAGTTGGCTTTCATCGTTAGGCGGTACACTCCGACAACCGGGGGGGTCGGAGTGTTGTCAACGGTCAACGGACAACGGTCAACGGACTGATTAAATGATGAATTATATTGGTTATTTTCGCTATAGGCATACCAGCCGGCGAGGCGGAGCACCTGGTCGGCAATGAAGTCCTTGCGGGTGCGGTTGCTCTCGACGATGGCGGTCATCATATTCTGGGGTACATCCTGGTAGTTGGCAAGGAGCTGCTTGGTGTCCTTGGGGAGGCAGTAGCCACCGTAGCCAAACGAGGGGTTGTTGTAGTGGGTGCCAATGCGGGGATCGAGTCCGATGCCCTGAATGATGGCGGCGGAATCCAAGCCCTTGACCTCGGCATAGGTGTCGAGTTCGTTGAAGTAGCTCACACGCAAGGCAAGGTAGGTATTGGCAAAGAGCTTCACGGCCTCGGCTTCCTTGAGTTCCATGAACAACAGGGGGATGCCCTTTGCAAATTGAGAATTGAAAATTGAAAATTGAAAATTATCCTCCGGATGGTTGGCGGTTTGTTGAACGGTTAATGTTGAAGGTTGAACGAAGTTAACGTCAACGTTTTTGTTTTTGTTTTCGTTATCGTTAGCGTTAGCGTTAGCGTTAGCGTTACCAATGGCGCCTTGAACGAGGAGGCGAGCAAAGGTGTGGGCAGCCTCTTCGAGGTGGTTGCCGGCAATCTGCTTGATGGCGGCACGCTCCTCGTCGGTGCAGCTACTGAGCTTGGGATAGCTCACGATGATGCGTGAGGGGTACAGGTTGTCGTAGAGGGCTTTGCTCTCGCGCAGGAACTCGGGGGAGAACAGCAGGCGGAACTTACGGGTGGTGTCGTAGCCGCGCTCCTTGAAGAGGCGGGCGTACTTGACATACAGGCTGCGGCAGTAGCCCACGGGGATGGTGCTCTTGATGACCATGGTGCCCTCGGAACCTGACTCGATGACCTGATCGATGACGCTCTCCACGGCAGAGGTGTCGAAGAAGTTCTTCTGACTGTCATAGTTGGTGGGAGCGGCGATGATGACGAAGTCGGCATCGCGGTAGGCGCTCGCAGCGTCGAGCGTGGCGACGAGGTTTAGTTCGCGCTCAGCGAAATACTTCTCTATATAGTCGTCCTGGATGGGCGACACGCGGCGGTTGATCATATCGACCTTTTCGGGGATGATGTCAACGGCGATCACTTCATTATGTTGGGCAAGCAGGGTGGCCATGCTTAGGCCTACGTATCCTGTGCCGGCGACGGCGATTTTCATTTTTATATTAGTTTTTTCTCACAGAAAATATGTTTCATTTCACGCGTAATCTCACGCAGAATTTTTTATCTCACACAGAATTTTGTATCTACACAAAACAATCAACGCTAACTGGTTTTGAATTCACAGAATACGCACACGCAGGCTTGTGCTGCCATCCGGATGGGACACGCGAGTTTACGATGCGACAAATTTCAGTGATTTCTGTGATTTCTGTGTGAACTATCTAATGAAAGTCAGAATTTTTCTATCAACAGAACTAAGACTCGAATTTAGACACGTTTACGCAAATCGCTGCGCTCTTGCTAACCTCCGGGATGCTATCATTTAATCTCACACAGAAAGCACGGAAAGCACAGAAAGGCACGACGCTACGCCCGTGCGGGCCTCCGGAGTGGTATCAATTGTCTCACGCAGACTTCACAGAATACGCACACGCTTCGCTTGTGCTGGCCAAGACAGCCAAGGCTGAACGAAAACGATGACGTTGACGAAGACGAAGACTTTCTTTAGTGGAGCTAGTTCTTTATGAATATTGTTTTAAGTTCTCCAAAATTGTTTGCTTTATCTCATCCCATGAGATGCCTGCAAACATACGAGGAGTGGGTTGCATATCGGCATCCTCAAAATAGGACATTGAAATCAATGCTCTGAACACCGAATGCTCGGGATACTTTTTCTTGTAGAAACCAAGTATCTCTTCCAATGTATAATGCTTCAATAAATAGTACAGATCTATAAAATCTTTTTTACTTCCACGTCCCTCAATTGCATTTATTTTCATGGCTGCTATATCGGGAGGAGTCGCCAACTGAAGACCGTCTACCTGCAATGGTTCCTCTATCCAAGAGTAATCGTAATATACGAAATCCACCTTGATACCATCTAACTGATAGACTTTTATACGAGAACTTTCTTTTATAATGGACAATTGTCCATAACGACGTAGAATCTCAGAAAACAGAATATCAGAATCGAAAGTTCCAAAAAAATCCAAATCAATAGATGTGCGATGGCCATATTGAAGGGCAAGAGAAGTACCCCCTACAAGGCGCATATCAGAGAACTCTGGAACATCAGATAGTTTCTTTAGGAGTTCCAAAGTGTGGGGTTCGACTGTCTGGTATGATAGCATCTGAATGATTCTTTAGGAGTATTGGATATAGCACTGATAAAAGACAAGCAAACGGGATCAAGGGAACGCATCGCCTTACATAAAGAGACTATATGGTCAAGACCATAATAGCTGCGAAGCAATCTCCAATCTTCAATTGTACCATATTCAAGGACGCGCTGCACTATAAAAGATGCATGAGCATCCATATCAATCTCTTCGCGGTAAACATCCCAAAAAAGATGTTCCGAGAATTTTTGTCTACAAGCTTGTGCTGTCATAAGTATTGTAGCATTTTGGTTCTGCTTTCACCGAAGCAAAGCTTCTTTAACCGTCGCTCTGCGACTTTAACCGCGTCAAAGACGCTTTCACCATGCCGAAGGCATTTTCACCGTTGCGGAGCAACTTTAACCGAAGCGAAGCTTCTTTAACCGCAACCCTCGGTTGCTTTCACCGTGCCGAAGGCACTTTCACCGAAGCGAAGCTTCTTTCACCGTTGCGAAGCAACTTTAACCGCGCTTTAGCGCTTTCACCGCGTCAGCGCTTTCACCAACAACCCAAGGCTGTCACTCCTGCAGCGGAGGATTTTTTCCATCCATCAGGCGTTGGAGCCAGAGGAAGATGCCTTTGCGCTCGACATGGGAGATCTTACCGAGGGTGCACATGATATCCCAAAGGGCGTAGCGGCGTCTCTGGCACAGGCGCATGAGGCCGTAGAAACCGAAGGTGACGAGGAGCGACATGGCGACGCAGACGTAGAACTGCACGTTGATGGTGCAGCCTGCCTTGTAGACGCCATACCATGAGAAGAACACCAGGAGGTTGAGCAGGAGGATGCTGACCGTGGTGCCTATATGGGAGAAGCCCATCGAGATGAACAGATGGTGCAAATGGGTCTTGTCGGGATGGAAGGGGGAGGTACCACGCAGGATGCGCATGCTCATGACACGGATGGTGTCGAACACGGGGATGGACATGACGGACAGGGTGAAGGGTACCAAGCCGAGGCCCCACGAGTCGTAGTAGACGCAGTAGGTCTCGCTCTTGAGGATGTTGAGCACGAAGATGCTCATGACAATGCCGATGACGAGGGTGCCGCCATCGCCGATGAACATCTTACTGGTGCGACCAAAGACATTGTGGAAGAAGAAGGGCAGCAACGAGGCCACACATACGGAGGCGAGCATGACCATGTTGACATCGCCAGCCAAGTAGAAGAAGAAACCGAAGATGCTGCAGGCCATGATACTATAACCACTGCTATAGCCGTCGACACCGTCGATGAGGTTGATGGCATTGATGATGCCAACCACGGAGAGGACGGTGAGGGGTATGCTGAGGCAGGCGGGCAGGTTGTTGATGCCCCACAGGCCATGGAAGTCATTGATGCTATAGCCACAGGTGGAGATGAGCATGAGCACCAGGAGGATCTCGATAAGGAAACGAGAGCCGGCGGAGAGCTCGATGACATCATCGATGGTGCCCACATACAGCATCACCAGCATGGCGAGCATAATGGTGAACAGTCCGCTGCAGTCGTAAAACATGCGGCAAACGCTCAGGGATACCAGGATGCCAAACATGACTGCGACACCGCCCAATACAGGGACGGGAATGCGCTGCAGCTTGCGGGCATTGGGATTGTCAACTATGTCTTTCAACAGGGCTATGCGCAGCACCTTGGGGTAGATCCAAATGGCGGCAAGCAACGATACCACAAAGGGTATGAGGATGTGAAGAATAATGGACATATTTTATTGATGGTTAAAGTCGCGGAGCGACGGTTAAAGCAGCGGAGCTGCGGTTAAAGCTACTTCGTAGCGGTTAAAATGCCTGCGGCATGGTTAAAGCTGCCAAAGGCAGCGGGGAAAGCAACCAATAGGTTGCGGGGAAAGTGGCGGAGCTGCGGGGTAGCAGCATTGTAGCTAAAAGAGCATTCCTTTGGTTCCTGAAATTTAGCAAAAGATGCTAAGTATCAGTAAATTACAACAAAACAAGGATTTTATACCTGTTTGTTGGTATGTCAAATCCGTATGAATAATCCCGTTATTTTTTTGCAAAAATACGAATTTATAATCATTACAACAATTTATTTCACTTTTTTCTCATTTTTAATGAGTTCCTTGACTGGGTATTTTTTTGCAAACTTAACAAGTTTTCATTTTTTTTGTTTGTCGAGTTGCCATATCTGCATTCTTAGTTGCGTGACGCTATGGAAGTTTGCGTGAGACAAAAGACGCACACGCAGGCTTGTGCTAGCCATCCGGGGGGGGGGGGATTGGCTGTTGGCTCTTGGCTATTAGCTTTTGGCTGCCATCCGGATGAATCGTATAATCTCACACAGAAACGAAGTTCGCTGGCCGAAGGGAAAAGCAAAGCACGGAAAGCACAGAAATTTATTCGTGAGATTCGTGAGATTCGTGGTCAAGAAAATTAAACGCAGATGATATGTTTATTTGAACACGAATCACACAAATTGCACGAATCTGGCACGACGCTGCGCCCGTGCGGCCTCCGGGATGATTGCTTTTAATCTCACGCAGACTTCGCAGAAGACGCAGACTATAAGAACTTTAATAGACAATCAACGTGCGCTGGATACAAATACGCAGAATACGCACACGCAGGCTTGTGCTAGCCATCCGGATGGGACACGCGAGTTTACGATGCGACCAATTTCCGTGATTTCTGTGATTTCTGTGTGAACTACCTAAATAACCGTGTGTTCGTGTGGAATCGTGTTGATGATATAACTTTGTCAACGCGAACTTAGACGGAACTTAGACACGTTAACGCACACGCAGGCTTGTGCTGACCTCCGGATGGGACACGCGAGCGATGTGTCGTGGGACTCGCCAAAGGCTTCGTACTCCTTTGGGACCCTAAAGGCTCCGTCGTCGCAACCGACGCTTTCATACCGCGTCGGTCTGTGATTTCCTTTAGATTTGTAGAGTAAAAACAAAGGTAGAAAAAAATCCCTACCTTTGTAAGAGTTAACCAAAGGAGAGAGGTGAACTAGTGTGTTTTCTAGCCTCATGAGCTATGCACGGAAACAGTCCTCTTCTCCTTTCCGTTGAACGGAAGAGCCAACTATATTTGTAGGTTCAAAGACCTAATAAAGGATTCAGTTAGTTCAACTCCCGGTTAACAAAAACTTATAACAATGCAAAGATATGGAAAAAGATCATTACATCGGAGTGGACATCTCAAAAAGAACGATTGATGTGGCAATTTATGTCAAGAACCAGGTAAAGAAGGGTGCCTTCCCTCATGAAACCTTCTCGAATTCTGAAGATGGATTCAAGGATATGAAGAGATGGTTGCGCAAGCAAAATACTGTTCTCTCCAAGTCTCTATTCTGCATGGAGGCCACAGGAAACTACACATACGAACTCTGTCTTTTCCTTGAGCAGCAGAGTGTGGATTACTCGATACAAAGTCCCCTCCACCTGAAACGATCTTTCGGTTTGACGCACGGAAAGAATGACAAGATTGACGCCTCTCGTATTGCTTATTATGCCTATCTTCACCGTGAAGACATCAAACTTACCAAGCTGGCATCTGAAAGCGTTCGCAAGCTAAAATCCTTAATTGCAGAGAGAAAGAGCTTTGTTGTAGAGATTGCACGCTGCAAGGCACAACTCAAAGAAGCTGGAGAGAATGCCCCAAGCCCAGGTACTGTCAAGCGCACAGAAGCCCTGCAACTATTCCTCGAGAGTCAGGTTGAAGCTATCGAAGATGAAATGGCCCAGACCATAGAGACCGATGAGCAGATGAGGACCAATTACAATCTGCTGCTATCTGTTGACGGCATAGGTGTTGTCAATGCCATCAATACGATAATAGCTACCCATAACTTTGAAATGTTTGATAACGCTAGACAGTATGCAAGCTATATCGGAGTGGCTCCATTTGAGCACACATCAGGAACCAGTGTAAGAGGTCGGACACATGTCGAGCCTGGAGCCAAGATGCTAAAAGCAGACTTGACTGGTGCCGTAAGATCATGTATAAATCACGACAAGGAAATCAGAAAATACTATGAACGAAAGATTGCAGAAGGAAAAGCTTATGGGGTTGTAGCAAATGCCATTAAGTTCAAGCTCTTGCTACGAATGTTTGCCGTAATAAAGCGCGGGACGCCTTTTGTAAGGAAACCTGACTTCATTTATTCATAAATAGTAAAAATAATAGCAAATTTATTTGGAGATATCCTATATTTCTGTGTGAACTACCTAAATAACCGTGTTTTCGTGTGGAATCGGGTTGATAGTTAAATTCGTGAGATTCGTGAGATTCGTGGTCAAACAGAAACAGCTGTTAGTTATTATGACTAAACAAAATTACTAAGTTTTTTAACTTACCTACACAATAATCTATTTTATCCCGCGTTTATGAATAACGTATGCGCGTGGATAGCCGCTGGCGGTGAAAGCACGCGGGGCGTGCGGTGAAAGCCACGGAGTGGCGGTTAAAGTGCCTTTGGCACGGTTAAGGGTTAAGGGTTAGAGACCGTAGACCGTTGACGATAACGTTGACGATAACGAAAACGAAAACCTCCATCCGGATGGCCTGACCGTTGACCGTAGACTGTTGACGATAACGATGACGAAGACGAAGAAAAATACCACCTCCCCCTTACAGGGTACTCCTCCTAATTTAGGAGGAGAAATTAACCTGCTGGATGGAGACCGTTGACCGTAGACCGTTGACCATTGACAGTTGACAAAATGAAATGGAAGAAAGAGTGAGACACAAGATATTGACAATACTGCTAACGATGATGGCTTTTGCGATGAACGCAAAGGCTCAAGGTGTTGTGCAGTTTGCCGACTCACTCAACAAGGAGACGCGCTATGAAGTGGCGAAGACCGCACCCGACAACGAGAAGGACCTGGAGCGCAAGGCGGTGGACCTGCGCAACCCGGAGAACCTGACGACGGAGACGACCTACGACGAGAAGACACATACGTACATCGTGGGTAACAAGATAGGCGACTCGTACCTGTCGGTGCCCCTACTGATGACTCCCGAGGAGTATGCAGCATGGAGCATGAAGCGCTCGCTGGACGCTTACTTCCGCAACAAGAACCAGGAGGAGTTTGAGAAGGAGGGCAAGAAGGAGAAGTTTGACTTCACAGATATGAAGTTTGACCTGGGCCCCGCGGAGAAGATCTTCGGCCCTGGTGGCGTACAGATCAAGACGCAGGGATCGGCCGAACTGAAGTTTGGCTTCAACCAGAAGAGCATCGACAACCCCTCGCTGCCGACACGTAGCCGCAACACCTTCGGGTTTGACTTCGACGAGAAGATCAACCTGAGCATCAATGGTAAGGTGGGCGACAAGGTGAACCTCAACATGAACTACAACACGGAGGCGACCTTCGACATAGACTCGAAGAAGATGAAGCTCAAGTACGACGGCAAGGAGGATGAGATCATCAAACTGCTTGAAGCGGGTAACGTGAGCTTCCCCACCAACTCGTCACTCATATCGGGTGCCACCTCGCTCTTCGGTATACGTGCCGACCTGCAGTTTGGCAAGCTGTCGCTACAGACAGTGGTGTCGCAGAAGACCTCGGAGAGCAGTTCGGTAAGCTCAAAGGGCGGCAGCCAGCTGACGGAGTTTGAAATCGATGTGGCGGACTACGACGAGAACCGACACTTCTTCCTGGCACACTACTTCCGCGAGACCTATGACCGCAACATGGCGCAGCTGCCTACCATCCTGTCGGGGGTAGTGATCACGCGCATCGAGCTGTGGGTGACCAACAAGACAAGCAACTACGACAACCCGCGCAACGTGATTGCCTTCACCGACCTGGGTGAACCATCGCGCATCAGCAACCCGCAGTGGACAGCCACGGGCGAGCGCATGCCTAACAACACGGCCAACAGCCTCTACTACCAGATGGCAAACAACTACAGTGCCATCCGCGACATCGACCAGGTGGGGGCGGTGCTGGGCGACATGCTCTCGGGTAGCACCGACTATGAGAAGGTGGCCAACGCCCGCCTGCTGAGCCAGAGCGAATACACACTGAACAAGTCGTTGGGTTATGTGTCGATGAAGTCGACGCTGAAGTCGGACGAGGTACTGGCGGTAGCCTTCGAGTATACCTATGCGGGCAAGACCTACCAAGTGGGTGAGTTCTCGACCGACAAGAAGGAGCGAAGCGACGCCTTGTATGTGAAGTTACTGAAGTCGAACAGTTCATCGCCCGCCAATGCGACCTGGGACCTGATGATGAAGAACATCTACTACCTGGGGGCAAACAGCATCACCTCGAAGGATTTCCGACTCGACATCGAATATGAGAGCGATAGCACGGGTACTAACCTACCCTACCTGCCCGAGGGCAACCTGAAGAGCAAGACGCTGCTGCAGCTGATGAACCTGGACCGCCTGGATGCGAAGCAGAATGCCAACCCGAACGGATTCTACGATTATGTGGAGGGATACACGGTGCAGTCATCAACGGGACGCATCATCTTCCCCGTGATCGAGCCTTTCGGTGCTCACCTGCGCAAGGTGATTGGCAACGATGCGGTGGCGGACAAGTATGTGTTCGAGGAGCTGTACGACTCGACCAAGACCACGGCCAAGCAGATTGCCGAGAAGAATAAGTTTATCCTCACGGGTGAATATGCGGGATCGGGAGGCAACGTGATACAGCTGGGTGCCTACAACATTCCGCGCGGATCGGTGAAGGTGACGGCAGGTGGCGTGACGCTGACCGAGAACAGCGACTATACGGTGGACTACACCATGGGTACGGTGACCATCATCAACCAGAGCATCCTGGATGCGGGCACACCGGTGAACGTATCGATGGAGAGCAACACGGTGTTTAACATGCAGCGCAAGACGATGCTGGGCATGAACTGGGCATACGACTTCAACAAGGACTTCAAGCTGGGTGGTACGCTGATGTACCTGAACGAGAAGCCGCTCACAAGTAAGGTGAGCATGGGCGACGAACCGCTGAAGAACACGCTGTGGGGCCTCAACATGGCATGGAAGCATGAGAGCCAGCTGCTCACCAACATGCTGGACCTGCTGCCGGGACTGCACGTGACACAGCCCTCGCGCATCAACTTCACCGCGGAGTTTGCGCAACTCGTGGCGGGGGTGTCGAACCAGGTACAGGGTAGCGCCTCGTATATCGACGACTTTGAGAGCAGCGAGAGTGGCATCGACATCAAGTCGCCCAGCGCATGGATGCTATCGGGCATACCGGCATCGCAACCCTACGCGAACCTTGTAGATGACACGCGCACGGGCATGAACCGCGCACTGATCAACTGGTTTACCATAGACCCGCTCTTCACACGACGCAACTCATCGCTGACACCGGCACATATCAAGAGTGACCTGGAGCAGCTGTCGAACCACTACGTGCGCGAGGTGTACGAGCGCGAGCTATATCCTAATAAGGAGAGCACCTACGGCGAGTCGTCGACACTATCGGTGCTGAACCTGGCCTACTACCCCGACGAGCGTGGTCCCTACAACCTGGATACGAACCTGACACCCGAGGGTAAGCTCCTCAACCCGGAACAACGCTGGGGCGGTATCATGCGACAGCTGACGACGACCGACTTTGAGAGCTCGAACATCGAGTACATCGAGTTCTGGATGCTGGATCCCTTCATCTATAACCCCGAGGCACGGGGTGGTGACTTCTACATCAACCTGGGTGAGGTGTCGGAGGATGTGCTGAAGGATGGTAAGAAATTCTACGAGAATGGTATGCCCGTGACGGAGGCTGCCGGCTCCTATACCGAGACGCAGTGGGGACGTGTGCCCACGGCGGCAAGCCTGGTGTATGCCTTCGACAATACAAGTGCCAACCGTCCGAAGCAGGATGTGGGCCTCAACGGACTGAGCAGCGAGGAGGAGCGACTCTTCCCCACCTACATGAACTACCTGGCCGACGTGCGCGGCAAGGTGAGCGAGGAGGTGTATCGCCAGCTGGAGGATGACCCTGCAGGTGACACGTATCACTTCTACCGTGGCGACGACTACGACGAGCAGCAGCTCTCGATACTGGAGCGTTACAAGCGATTCAACAACACGGAGGGTAACTCGCCCTCATCGGAGGGTAGCACACGCTACGACAAGAGTGCGAAGACGACTCCCGACGTGGAGGATATCAACCAGGACTACACGCTGGATGAGTATGAGAAGTACTTTGAGTATCGTATATCATTGCGTCCGCAGGACATGGCCGTGGGACGCAACCACATCACGGACATGCGTACCTACCGCACGAAGCTGCGCAATGGCAATACGGAGGCGGTAAACTGGTATAAGTTCCGCGTGCCCATCGATGGCTACGAGAAGGTGGTGGGAAGCATACGCGACTTTACCTCACTGCGCTTCATGCGTATCTACATGACGGGATTCAGCGAACCGGTGATCGTGCGTCTGGCTACGATGGAGCTCATCCGCGGCACATGGCGCAGCTACGACCAGCCCATCTACTCGGCTACCAACAAGGCGCCCAAGGTGAGCGGTAGCATGGTGGTGGCATCGGTCAACATCGAGGAGAACGGCGACCGCATGCCGGTGAACTACACCATGCCGCCGGGCATCTCACGTGTGCTCGACCCCTCGCAGCCTCAGCTACGACAGGACAATGAGCAGGCGATGAGTCTGCAGATCACGGGACTGGAGCCGAACGAGGCACGTGCCGTATACAACAAGACGAACCTCGACCTGCGCAGGTATGAGCATGTGCAGATGTATGTGCATGCCGAAAACCTCGTGGATATGGCCAACGAGGTGAAGGATGGGGAGATGACCGTATTCGTGCGACTGGGATCGGACTACAAGAGCAACTACTATGAGTATGAGATTCCGCTCACCATCACACCCGAGGGTTACTATGATGGTAACACGACGAACGGATGCAAGGCGGTGTGGCCCGAAGAGAACATGCTGGACATCGACTTCACCAAGCTGACGGAGCTGAAGCGCCGACGCAACCTGGCAGCCAACAGCAACCCGGAGGTGACGAAGACGAAGATATACTCGGAGTTTGACGAGGACAACCCCAAGAACCGCATCAGCGTGGTGGGTAACCCGACCATCGGAAAGGTGAAGACGGTGATGGTGGGCGTGCGCAACAACTCGCGCTCGACCAAAGCCATCGAGGTATGGGTCAACGAGCTGCGCCTCACGGGATTCAACAACCAGGGTGGCTGGGCGGCACAGAGCGCACTGAACGTGCAGCTGTCGGATGCGGGTAGCGTGAACATGAGCGGACGTGCCGAGACGGCTGGCTTCGGCGGATTGGAGCAGGGGGTGAGCCAGCGACGCATCGACGACTACTACCAGTATGCCGTGACCACGAGCTTTGACCTGGGACGCTTCTTCCCCGAGAAGATGAAGCTGAACCTGCCGCTCTACTACTCGTACCAGCAGGAGAAGACATCACCACTGTATAGTCCGTTCGACACGGACCTCTACCTGGATGATATGCTGGAGACATTGCCCACGATGGAGCGCGACTCGCTGGCATCGATTGCCAACCTGGTGACGACATCGAAGAACCTGAGCTTGAGCAACGTGAAGATAAACATCGCAAGCAAGAAGCCGATGCCTTATGACCCGGCCAACTTCAACTTCGGTTTCTCGCACAGCGTAAAGGACAACTCGGGCAACACGACACAGTATCAGCACCAGCTCACCTGGCGTGCCGTGGCGGGCTATACCTATGCGCCGGCCATGAAGCCGTGGCAGCCCTTCAACAGCATCAAGGCGAAGTCAAAGTGGCTGGATATGTTCAAGGAGGTGGGCATCAGTCCGCTCCCGCAGAGCTTTGCCTTCAACACGGAGATGAACCGTACCTATTTCGAGCTGCAGACACGTGACCTGCAGAGCTCGTTCGGTGGCATGGGCATACCGGTGACCTTCTCACAGGAGTTTATGTGGAACCGCAACATGGATATACGCTGGGATCTGCTGAAGGCGCTCAAGATGAACCTCAACACGCGCACGAATGCCGAGATCGAGGAGCCCTATGTACCGGTAAACAAGGCGCTATACCCGGATGAGTATGCCTTCTGGAAGGATTCTATACAGCATAGCCTCGCCCGCATGGGACGTCCGCTCGACTATCAGCAGTCGTTCAGCGCATCGTACCAGCTGCCGCTGAGCAAGTTGCCGATACTGGACTGGACATCGATGGATGCCAACTTCTCGTCATCGTATAGCTGGGACCGCGGTGCTACACTGGCGGGAGGCACGACCTATGGTAACACGGTGGCCAACCAGCGCTCGCTCACCGTGAACGGTAAGCTGAACCTGGAGAACCTATATAATAAGGTGGACTTCCTGAAGGAGACGAACAAGAAGTTTGCCTCTACGAAGGGACGCACCACAACAAAGAAGACAACTACGACGAAGAAGCCGAAGAAGTTTACGCAGGAACTGAAGATATTGCCCGACAGCACCTATACCATCAAGCATGGACAGAAGAGCAAGCGTCCGGAGGTGGCCTCGCGCACCAAGGAGGGACGACCCTACAAGGTGAAGTACAAGGTGATAGATGAGAACACCATCGCACTGACGGGCCCTGACACGGCCAACGTGAAGCTGACCATCGGACCGGGACCGGACATCTCGGAACTGCCGTGGTACAAGGCGGCACAGTATACGGCACGCGGACTGATGCTGGTGCGCAACGTGTCGGCCACCTACAAGAACGTGAACTCGATGGCTCTGCCGGGATTCATGCCTCAGGCTGGCGGCTTGCTCGGACAGAGCAATGCGGGCGGACTCTATGCGCCGGGATGGGACTTTGCCTTCGGACTCACGGGTGACGACTACCTGCAGCGTGCCTTCGACAATGGCTGGCTGCTCGACAATGATAGCATCGCCTATGCGTCGACCTCGAACGCTACCGAGGATCTGCAGATAAAGGCTACCCTGGAGCCGGCACGCGACTTCAAGATCGACCTCAACGCGTCGTGGGTGAAGAGCAACGCACGTAACGTACAGTTTATGTATGCAGGTATGCCCGAGACACGTACGGGTACGTTCAACATGACAACCATCACCATCGGATCGGCCTTCGAACGCCGCATGGCAAGCAATGGCTATCACTCGGAACGCTTCAGCGACTTCGTGCAGAGCCTGGAGACGGTGCAGCGACGTGTGCAGGGCCAATATGCAGGAGCTACCTATCCTGAGGGTACGGCACTGGCCGGCATGCCCTTCAATGCGGCTAATGGCGGCGTGGGCAAGTACTCACCCGACGTGATGATACCGGCCTTCCTGGCTACCTATGCTGGGGGCGACGCCACCTCGTCGAGCCTGAGCCTGTTCCCCTCGATGCTGTCGATGCTCCCCAACTGGCGACTCACCTACAGCGGACTGGGCAAACTGCCGATGTTTAAGAAGCACTTCAAGAGCGTGAACATCAACCACTCGTATAAGAGTGTGTACTCGGTGGGATCGTTCAACACGTACAGCACCTATCAGGAGTATATGAACGGACTGGGATTCATACAGGATGTGACCACGGGAAGTCCTGTGCCCTCGTCGATGTTTGACATCTCGGCCGTGAGCATCAACGAACAGTTCTCACCGCTCATCGGTGTGGATGTGACACTGCTCAACAACATGACTGCGAAACTGGAATATAAGAAGAGCCGCGTGATGAACCTGAGCATGTCGGCCGTGCAGCTGGTAGAGACCAACTCGGACGATATCGTGCTGGGCGTGGGCTATAAGATGACGAACGTGAAACTGTTTGGTGTGGGCAAGCGACCCACCAACACGGGAGGCGGACGCGGACGCGTGAACAACGACCTGAACCTACGTGCGGACTTCTCTTGGCGCGACCAGAGTGCGCTGTGCCGCAACATACAGGATATCACCACGCAGGCGACCAGTGGCAACAAGGCGCTGAAGATGTCGCTCTCGGCGGACTATACCTTCTCGCGCATGCTGACGCTGAATGCTTACTTTGACCATCAGACCAATATCCCCGTGGTATCGGCCAATGCCTACCCCACCTCAACGAACGACTTCGGCATATCTATGAAGTTTGCGTTGACGAGGTAAAGCGCCTTGGTTAAGGGTTGAGGGTTGAGGGGTTAGGGTTTAGAGTTTAGAGTTTAGAGTTTAGGGTGCAGGGGTTAGGGGTGAGGGTTGAGGGTTTAGAGGTGAGGGTTGAGGGTTTAGAGGTGAGGGGGCCATCCGGATAGTTAACTTTCATTTTTTTATTCTCAATTTAAAAAGTCGGTTTGAGAGTGGGGAATCAAAAGGAAAGTGTTAACTTCGCACCATAATTATATATATATGGCAAAGGAGAAGATTGCATACGTATGTACCGAGTGTGGATACGACTCGCCCAAGTGGGCGGGACGATGCCCCTCGTGCGGTACATGGAACTCGATGAAGGAGCAGGTGATACGCCCGGCAGCAACAGATAAGCGGGCTGCACCGGGATTCACCTTCGAGAAGGCACGCCCCCTCACACTGAACGAGATAGCGACAGGCGACGACCCGCGCATCGACATGCACGACGAGGAGCTGAACCGTGTGTTGGGCGGCGGACTGGTACCGGGATCGCTGGTGCTACTGGGTGGCGAACCGGGCATAGGTAAGAGTACGCTGGTGCTGCAGACGGTGCTGCGCATGCCGGAACGACGGGTGCTATACATCTCAGGCGAGGAGAGCGCACGACAGTTGAAGCTGCGTGCCGACCGCATCAGCCACCCTGACACGGACTGCCTGATCGTGTGTGAGACATCGCTGGAGAAGATCTATGCACACATCAAGGAGACGCAGCCGGACATCATCATCATTGACTCGATACAGACAATCTCGACCGAGACGGCGGAGTCGTCACCGGGCAGCATCGTACAGATACGTGAGTGTGCTGCCTCGCTGCTGAAGTTCACCAAGGAGAGTAACATACCGGCCATCCTCATAGGACATATCAACAAGGAGGGTAGCATAGCCGGACCGAAGATATTGGAGCATATCGTGGACTGTGTACTGCAGTTTGAGGGCGACCAGCACTATATGTACCGCATCTTGCGCGGCATCAAGAACCGCTTTGGAAGTACGGCCGAACTGGGTATCTACGAGATGCGTGGCGATGGTCTGCGTCAGGTGAGCAACCCCTCGGAGCTGCTCCTCACGGATCGTCACGAGGGAATGAGTGGCATCGCCATCGCCTCGGCCATCGAGGGTATACGTCCGTTCCTCATCGAGACGCAGGCGCTCGTGAGCACGGCTGCCTACGGTACGCCGCAGCGCTCGGCCACGGGATTTGACCTGCGACGCATGAACATGCTGCTGGCGGTGCTGGAGAAGCGTGTGGGATTCAAACTGGCACAGAAGGATGTGTTTCTCAACATCGCGGGCGGACTGCGTGTGAACGACCCGGCCATAGACCTGAGTGTCATCAGTGCCATCCTCTCAAGCAACATGGATACCGAGATAGAGCCTACGGTGTGCATGGCGGGCGAGGTGGGTCTGTCGGGCGAGATACGTCCCGTGAGCCGCATCGAGCAGCGCATCGCCGAAGCCGAAAAATTAGGATTCAAGCAGATCATCATACCCAAACATAACATGCAGGGCCTGGACGCCACCCGATTCAACATCGAGATATGCCCCGTGCGTAAGGTGGAGGAGGCGTTCCGTTTGCTTTTTGGGTAAAGGGTTAAAGGGTGAAGGGTTAAAGGTTAGAGGGCCATCCGGATGACCGCAGGAAATTAAAAATTGAAAATTGAGAATTAAAAGTTAGCCATCCGGCAGGCACACTAAACTCTAAACATTAAACATTCAACGTTCAACATATAATAAATGACCCAAGAACTACAAATCAGGATTCTGCCCGAACAGGCAGCGAGCGAGCAAAGCATCAAGCAGTATGTGGCTCGCGAGAAGGGACTGGACGCACGTACCATCAAGGCGGTGCGCACCCTGAAGCGCAGCATCGACGCGCGACAACGCACCATCTACGTGAACCTGACGGTGCGACTATATATCAACGAACTACCTACCGATGATGAGTACGTGGAGACCTACTACCCGATGGTGGATGAGGGTCCCGAGGTGATCGTGGTGGGTGCTGGTCCGGGCGGACTCTTTGCTGCGCTGCGTCTCATCGAACTGGGATGCCGCCCCATCGTGGTGGAGCGCGGAAAGGATGTACATACACGCAAACGCGACATCGCACGCATCTCGCGCGAACATACGGTGGACCCCGAGAGCAACTATAGCTTTGGTGAGGGTGGCGCCGGTGCCTACTCGGATGGTAAGCTATATACGCGCAGCAAAAAGCGTGGTAGCGTGGAGAAGATACTGAACGTATTCTGCCAGCACGGTGCGTCGACCACCATCCTGAGCGATGCACACCCCCACATCGGTACGGACAAGCTGCCGCGCGTGATTGAGAACATGCGCGAGACCATCCGTCGCTGTGGCGGTGAGGTGCACTTTGAGACACGCATGGACAGCCTCATCATCGAGAAGGGGCAGATCGTAGGCATCGAGACGAGTACAGGACGCACCTTCCGTGGACCCGTCATCCTGGCTACAGGACACTCGGCACGTGATGTATACCAACACCTGTATGCCTCGGGCGTGGACATCGAGGCGAAGGGTATCGCCGTGGGTGTACGCCTGGAGCATCCGTCGGAACTGATTGACCAGATACAATATCACAACAAGAATGGACGCGGCAAGTACCTGCCTGCAGCGGAGTATAGCTTCGTGACTCAGGTGGAGGGACGTGGCGTATATAGCTTCTGCATGTGTCCCGGTGGCGCTGTGGTGCCTGCTGCCAGCGGTCCCGAACAGATCGTAGTGAACGGCATGTCGGCCTCGCACCGCGGCTCGCGCTGGAGCAACTCGGGCATGGTGGTGGAGATACGACCGGAGGATATCGAGAGCCCCCTCCTACCCTCCCCCAAGGGGGAGGAAATGGGACTTCCTCCTTACCTGTCATCCCCCCTTGGGGGGAACGAGGGGGGCCACCCCCACCCGCTTGCCATGCTACACTTACAGGAGGAACTGGAGCGTCAGTGCTGGATGCAGGGTAACCGCAGACAGACGGCACCAGCACAGCGAATGGTGGACTTCACTCGTAAGAAGCTGTCGTATGACCTGCCAGCATCGTCGTACTCGCCCGGACTGATATCATCGCCGCTGCATTTCTGGATGCCGGAGTTCATCTGTTCGCGCCTGCAGCGCGGATTCGAACACTTCGGCCGTACCTCGCGCGGATTCCTCACCAACGAAGCCACGGTGATAGGTATGGAGACTCGTACCTCGGCACCCGTGCGCATCCTGCGTGACCGAGACACACTGCAGCACATCTCCGTAGGGGGACTATTCCCTTGCGGTGAGGGAGCTGGCTATGCTGGCGGTATCGTATCGGCCGGTATCGATGGCGAACGATGCGCAGAGATGGCGGCGGAGTATGTGAAGAGAATTGAGAATTGAAAATTGAGAATTGAAAATTAAAAAATTAGAATTAAGAATTCATAATTCAGAATTTAGAAGTATCTTCGCAGAAATTTTCACAAACAGGACAATCAACTAACAAAACATAAAAACAACATGGCAAAAACAAAGAAACACGCATGGAGCTTCGAGAACATCGGTGGCTCTACCCGCGTAAAAATCACTACTGGGGCCGACATCGCAAACCTCGACCAGTTGGACCCTAAAATGTGGACCGTACTCTCATGTCCCTCAACCGGTCTCGAGATCGACGAAAAGAGCCTTAAGTACATTGACACCGACAACGACGGACGCATCCGCGTGAACGACATCGTATCTACCGCCAAGTGGATGACAGCGGCACTGAACGATGCCGACCTGCTGCTCAAAGGCGATGACAAGATCAGCCTGAACGCTCTCAACCAAGAGGATGCTACCGGCAAGAAACTTTACAACTCGGCCAAGCAGATCCTTGCCAACTTAGGTAAGGAGGGCGACACCATCAGCATCGCCGACACTGCAGACACGGCTGCTATCTTCGCCAAGACTGCCTTCAACGGCGACGGCATCATCACCGAACTGAGCACAGCTGACCTCGACGAGAAGGCAGCTATCGCAGCGGCTATCGCCAGCGTAGGTAGCGTGACCGACCGCAGCGGTGACAAGGGTCTCAACGCTGAGCTCGTGGAGAAGTTTTACCAGGCATTGGCCGACTATACTGCATGGAAGGCTGCCGAAGTGGAGGCTCCCTATGGTGCCGACACCGACAAGGCCATCGAGGCATACAACGCACTCGATGCCAAGGTAAAGGATTACTTCGTACGTGCTCGCCTTGCCTCATTTGCTCCTGAGAGCGCTGCCAAGCTCGACGTGCAGAGCGCACTCATCGAGACCATCAGCGCCGATAACCTCACCGGCAAGACCGAAGAGATTGCTGCATATCCCATCGCTCGCGTGACCGATAAGGCTGAGCTCCCGCTCGATGCCTCTATCAACCCCGCATGGGCAGATAAGTTCAAGACGCTCATCGCTATCATCCAGCCCAAGGAGAAGGCCTTCACAGCCGAGTCATGGGCAGCCATCGGTGCAGCCTTCGCTGCCTACAGCGGATGGAAGGGTGCCAAGAAGGGTGCTGAGGTAGAGGCCTTGGGCTTGGAAGCTATCAATAAGTTCATCGCCGACGACAAGAAGCAGGCTTTGCTCAACCTCATCGCACAGGACAACACCCTCAAAGAGGAGGCTGAAAGCATCGAGATGGTGGGTAAGTTCCTCTACATCTACCGCGACTTCTATCGCTTGCTGCGCAACTTCGTGACCTTCCACGACTTCTACAACAAGGATAAGAAGGTAGGCGCTATCTTCCAAAGCGGACGTCTCATCATTGACCAGCGTGAATGCCGCCTCTGTATGAAGGTGGCCGATATGGGCAAACACAACACCATGGCTGCTGCCAGTGGCATGTACCTGGTATACTGCGACTGCACATCGCCCCTCAAGGCTGCGAAGCAGACCATCGTAGCTACCGTGACCGTAGGTGACATAGGCGACCTGTTTGTAGGTAAGAACGCCATCTACTACGACAACGAGGGAGGCGTATGGGATGCTGTCATCACCAAGATTATCGACAACCCCATCAGCATCGGTCAGGCCTTCTGGTCACCCTACCGCCGCATGTCGACCGTAGTGGAGAACCTCATCAACAAGAGCGCTGCAGATAAGGATGCTGCCATGATGAAGGATATGACGGCCAAGATCAACGAGGCGCCCAAGGCGGCTCCTACTGCAGAAGGAAAGCCGGCCTCTTCGGCATTCGATATTGCTAAGTTTGCCGGTATCTTTGCTGCCTTAGGTATGGCATTAGGCATGATTGGTTCTGCGATTGCGGGTATCTTTGATAGTCTCATCAAGCTCTCATTATTGCAGCTCGTTGGAGTATTCGTGGGCATCATGCTCATCATCTCGGGTCCCGCAATGGTATTGGCTTGGATGAAGCTGCGTCGTCGTAACATCGCTCCGCTGCTCAACGCCAACGGTTGGGCTATCAACGCGGCATCGAAGATCAGCATTCCCTTCGGTGAGACGCTTACTGACATTGCCAAGTACCCCAAGCTCAAGCTCAAGGATCCTTACGCTAAGAAGGGACTCCCCACATGGAAGAAAGGACTTATCACATTGGCTGCACTGATTGTGGTAGTCGGCGCGCTGTGGTTGGGTAACCTGCTTGCATGGGCCAAGTTGCCCTCTCCCCTGCCCCGCTTCCATAAGACTGAAGCGGTAGAGGTGGTAGAAACAGTGGAGGCCACTTCCGAAACAGTAGAGGTGACTGATTCGATTCTGTAAACCAAAAAAACTGGGACCTGCGATGCGGGTCCCAGTTTTTTATAATCAACGGTTAAAGCCAGCAACCTAAAGGTTAGTGGTGGTTAAAAACAGCCTTGGCTGTCGGTTAAAGAAGCTACGCTTCGGTTAAAGTTGCTTCGCAACGGTAACGAAAGCATAAACTCGAGGCCAATTTTCATTTTTTCAAGGTTCGTGCCAGCGAGCGAAATGCAAGTTTACTTGTGATTTCTCTGCGAGCACAGCCGAAGCTCAACAACGCAGTTGTTAATTCTCAATTTTCAATTCTCCCCCCTCAGCATCCACGACAATCTCGCGCGTGCGGTCAATCTCCATAGCCAAGATCTTTGTGGAGAGGACGTTGAGCAGGAGATTCTGTATGGCTCGCTTCACAGGACGTGCGCCAAACTCGGGGTCGTAGCCAGCATCGGCAATATAGTCGATAGCCTTCTCTGTGAGTCGCAGACGAATATCGTTAGCGGCCAGCATGCGGCACACGTTATGGATCTGCAGGCGCACCACCTGGGCAATCTCCTCCCGATTGAGAGGAAGGAACATGATGGTCTCGTCGATACGGTTGAGGAACTCGGGCTTGATGGTCTGCTTGAGCATCTCTAGAAGCTCGCTGCGCAGCTTTTCTAATTGAGAATTGAAAATTGAAAATTGAGAATTAACCTCCGGGTGGTCAGACTGTTGACCGTTGCTTTTCCCTTCGGCCAGCGAACTTCGTTTGACTGTTGACTGTTGGCTGAGGGCGCTTCCCAAGCGTTCACGAATGAGCGAGCTACCGAGGTTAGAGGTCATGATGATGATGGTATTCTTGAAGTTGACCGTACGTCCTTTGTTATCGGTGAGGCGGCCATCGTCGAGTACCTGCAGGAGGATGTTGAACACGTCGGGGTGGGCCTTCTCAATCTCATCGAAGAGAACCACGGAGTAGGGTTTGCGACGTACGGCCTCGGTAAGCTGTCCGCCCTCATCATAGCCGATGTAGCCAGGAGGCGCACCGATGAGTCGGGTGACGGAGAACTTCTCCTGATACTCGCTCATGTCGATACGGGTCATCAGGCGTTCGTCGTTGAAGAGGTAGTCGGCCAGGGCTCGTGCCAGCTCCGTCTTACCCACACCGGTGGTGCCAAGGAAGATGAATGAGCCGATGGGACGCTTGGGATCTTGCATGCCGGCACGACTGCGGCGAACGGCATTGGCTACGGCAGCAATCGCCTCATCCTGTCCGATGACACGGCGGTGCAGCTCCTCCTCGAGATGGAGCAGCTTGTGACGCTCACTCTCAAGCATCTTGTTCACGGGAATGCCCGTCCAACGGCTTACGACATCGGCGATGTCATCGGCGGTGACCTCCTCTTTGATGAGGGCTCCACTGCCCTGCTTGCTGTGTAGCTGCTGTTCGGTGGCGGTGATCTGTGCCTCGACCTCCTTGAGGCGGCCATAGCGTATCTCGGCCACACGGCCATAGTTACCCTCACGCTCGGCACGGTCGGCCTCTACCTTGAGCTGTTCGACGAGCTGCTTCTTCTGCTGAATCTCGTCGATGAGTCGCTTCTCGGCCTGCCACTTCTCTGATAGTTCGCGCTCCTGACTGCGCAAAGCGTCAATCTCCTCGGTGAGCAGTGCCAGCTTGGGCTCATCCTTCTCGCGCTTGATGGCCTCACGCTCAATCTCGAGCTGCTTCAGGTGACGAGTGATCTCATCGAGTTCCTCGGGCACTGAGTCGCGTTCCATACGCAGTTTGGCTGCAGCCTCATCCATGAGGTCGATGGCCTTGTCGGGAAGGAAGCGCTCGGTGATGTAGCGGGACGATAGTTCTACCGCTGCGACGATGGCTTCATCCTTGATGCGTACCTTGTGGTGACTCTCGTAACGTTCCTTAATACCACGCAGGATGGATATGCTGCTGGCTTCGTCGGGCTCATCGACGATGACAGTCTGGAAGCGGCGCTCGAGCGCCTTGTCCTTCTCAAAGTATTTCTGATACTCATCGAGGGTGGTAGCACCAATGGAGCGGAGTTCGCCACGCGCAAGGGCTGGCTTGAGGATATTGGCTGCATCCATGGCACCTGAGCCGTCGGCACCTGCACCTACGAGCGTATGTATCTCATCGATGAAGAGGATGCACTCGCCAGCCGACTGGATGACATCGTTGACAACACCCTTGAGACGCTCCTCGAACTCACCCTTATACTTGGCTCCTGCCACCAGGGCACCCATATCGAGGGAGTACACCTGCTTGCGCTTGAGGTTTTCGGGCACATCGCCACGCAGGATACGGTGGGCAAGTCCCTCGACAATGGCGGTCTTACCCGTACCGGGCTCACCGATGAGAATGGGGTTGTTTTTCGTACGGCGGCTGAGAATCTGCAGTATGCGTCGGATCTCCTCGTCGCGACCTATCACGGGATCGAGTTTACCGCTCTTGGCAGCCTCATTGAGGTTGATAGCAAAGCGGTTGAGAAAGCTATTCTTCTCGTTCGGATTATTTGCAAAGTTATTGTTCATGGTTGTTTTGGTTTTTAATTATTAAAAAAGTCTACGAACAACGGATGTTTTAATGGTGAACCGACGCCAAACCGAGAGCAATCAAACTTGCTTGAATTGCCGAGGTGCGAAGGAGGAAAGCCTGCGTAAGCAGGATTAATGTTGAACGAACCATCCGGATGGCTAACTTCTCCTCCTAACGTAGGAGGAGTACCCTGTAAGGGGGAGGTGGTATAATTCGTTTTCGTCATCGTCTTCGTTTTAGTTTCCGTTTTATCGTCGGGATGCAAATCAAGCGCCAAAGTGAAATACGCTCAAATCGCACGACATTTTGTCATTACACAACAGATTAAACACGACAAAAGTTGTCAGTTACAACCAAATGGTCTATATTTGCAAAAGAATATACGATAAATCACACACAGTTAAATACTATGAAAAGACTGAGTTTTGCCATCGTAGCTATGGCATTGTGCCTGAATACAATGGCACAGAACTGGAGACAACAAGGTAGCCGAGTAGAGGAACACACCGTGAAAAGTGAGGTACTGAAAGCTGAACGTAGCTACACGATATATCTGCCCGCAGGATATGACCAACAAACAGATCGTACCTACCCCGTGCTGTATCTGCTACATGGCATGAACGACACCAACAAGGGATGGTATGAGCGCGGACATGTGAAGGATGTAATAGATCAGCTCACAGCTTCGGGAGAGGCATGCGAGATGATTATCGTGACACCCGACGCCGGTGGCAACATCATGGAGGATAAGTGGAACGGATACTTCAACATGGAGGGATGGAACTACGAGGATTTCTTCTTCAAAGAGTTTGTTCCCATGATAGAAAGCAAATACCGTATCAAGGCCGATAAGGCACACCGTGCCGTGGCTGGTCTGTCGATGGGTGGTGGTGGCGCTACAAGCTATGCGCAGCGCCATGCCGACATGTTTGCCGCATGCTATGCGATGAGCGCACTGATGCATCTTCCTCCCGCCTCGGCCGAACAGGTGGCTACAGGTAACAAGATGGCAATGCTCACCGATGCAGCCAACCGCTACAGCTGTGTAGACTACGTGAAGGAGGCCGACGAAGCTCGCAAGCAGCAGCTACGCTCGGTGCAGTGGTTTATCGACTGTGGCGACGACGACTTCCTCTTCGACTGCAACCTCGACCTCTACCAAGAGATGCGCAAGGCACGCATCCCTGGTCAGTTGCGTGTGCGCGATGGCGGACATACCTGGGAGTATTGGCACTCGGCTCTCTACACGGCGCTGCCCTACTTCTCACGAATCTTTGGAAAATAAATACCATTATTTACCCATCTTGACGCGTCGGGATGGGTAAATTCATTCACCATTCAACGTCAACTTCAGCCCTTGCGGGCGTTTCATCATTCAACATGGCCTACAGCATCTACATCAGCTATTCAATGAGCGACTCAAGCAAGGCCTACGACCTATCGGGCAAACTGAGTCGTGAGAAAATCACATACTACCTCGACTGCGTGGAAAGTGGATTCACACTGAGTGACTACACCAAGCAAATCATCGAAGACTGCGAAGTGTTTGTTGCCTTGGTAGGAGCACGTTATGCCGAAGCAAAATTTGCCTGCGACACCCTGAGCCATGCCATAGCACATGGCAAACGCATCGTCGTATGTCTCGTTGAAGGTACTCCCCTACCCGAACTATTGAATGGTTACACAACTGTGAATGAGGAGGATCTACTTGCATCGCTGATGGGAGGGGAGGATAACGATAACGATGACGAAGACAAAGACGAAAACGAAAACGAAAACAAAAACGAAGACGAAGACGTTTACAAAGACAACCATTGGCCGTTGACTATTGACTATAGACAAGAAAACGAAGACGTTGACGATGACAACCGTTGGCCGTTGACTATTGACTATAGACAAGAGAACGAAAACGAAAACGAAGAGGAAGAGGATGGTAAAATATGGGAACATCGGGGAACAATTCCACCTATGCTAGAGCAAACTCATCAAACAAAGAAGAAAAGCGGTGGTTGCGGATGCCTACTATTATATGCTATCTTCATATTCATCATTGCAAACTTCTTCGTCAAAACCATATTTAACGAGGGGTTAGTTGAATTGGCAATTGATCATATTGAAACACAGATAGAAAAGAGGAAGTAGCCACTCGAACGGCATTACAAGGATATATCATACGAGGACCGAGTAAAAGGCGAAAACCTATATGCCATAGGCTAAACTTGCAGAGCACCAACTTTTATAGCAGCTACGCTGCAATAATACTAAAAAAAGCTCCAAGAATACTTGCAAGATTATAAATCTTGTTATTTATGTTGTAAAACATGTTTTTCTTTTCTTTTGTATGAAAAAATAGTGTTACTTTTACACTCGCTATACTAGGCTAACTAAGTAACAACCATTAATACAAAAGAAAAACAGTATGAAGAAAGCATTTATCGGAGCACTTTGCGCAACCGCAATGCTCGTTGCTTGCAACAATGCCCCCAAGGCAACTGAGAACCTCTCAGGACTGAAACGCGCTGATTTCCAATCAGAACAGCAAGGTAAGCAAACCGACCTCTACACCTTGACCAATGCCAACGGCATGGAGGTATGCGTAACCAACTACGGTGGACGCATCGTATCAATCATGGTGCCCGACAAGGATGGCAACATGCAGGATGTAATCATCGGTTACTCAAACATCAACGACTATGCTACCAAGCCCAGTGATTTCGGTGCATCGGTAGGACGCTATGCCAACCGTATCGCAAACGGTGTAATCACCATCGACGACGTGGTGTATGACCTTCCCAAGAACAACTTCGGTCACTGCTTGCACGGTGGTTGCACCATCGAGCCCGCTCCCGAAGGCTGGCAGTATCAGATGTACGACGTAGAAAAGGTTGCTGACAACCAGATCGTACTCGTTAAGGTGAGCCCCGACGGCGAAGCTGGATTCCCCGGCAACGTGGTAGCTAAGACCACCTACACACTGACTGATGACAACGCTATCGACATCGTGTGGACCGCTACCACCGACCAGAAGACCATCATCAACCAGACCAACCATTGTTACTTTAACCTCAACGGTGATCACCAGATGCCCATCACCAACCACCTGCTTCAGCTCAATGCTGACTACTACACTCCGGTGGATAGCACTTACATGACTACTGGTGAGATTGCTCCCGTAGCAGGTACTCCGATGGACTTCACCGCATTCAAGGAGGTGGGTGCAGAGATCACCAACTTTGACTTTGAGCAGCTGAAGAATGGTAACGGCTATGACCACAACTGGGTACTCAACACCAAGGGCGACGACACACAGGTGTGCGCAACATTGAAGAGCCCCGTAACAGGTATCGTGCTCGAGGTATACACCAACGAGCCCGGCTTGCAGTTCTACTCTGGTAACTTCCTCGATGGCACTACCATCGGCAAGGATGGCAAGAGCATCAACCAGCGCACAGGTATGTGTCTCGAAACACAGAAATACCCCGACACTCCTAACAAGAGCCACCTCGAAGGCTGGCCCTCAGCTATCCTTGAGCCCGGACAGGAGTATTACAGCCACTGCGTGTATAAGTTCGCTGTAGAGAAATAAGAAACGTAACAAACTAATCAAAATAATTAACTAACAACTAAAACATTATGGCATTATTAGACTGGATTGTCATTGGACTGTTTGCTGCAGCAATGATATGGATTGTAGTGAGTGTGATGAGAAAGCAGAAGGACAACTCTTCTGACTATTTCTTGAGCGGACGCGATGCAACATGGATTGCTATCGGTACCTCTATCTTTGCATCGAACATCGGTTCGGAGCACCTTATCGGTTTGGCCGGCTCAGGTGCTTCAAGCGGTATGGCGATGGCCCACTGGGAGATTCAAGGTTGGATGATCTTGATCCTTGCATGGGTATTTGTTCCTTTCTATGAGAGAAGTATGGTACTCACCATGCCCGAGTTCCTGGAGAAGCGCTTCAACAAGCAGTCGCGCACTATCCTCACCTACATCTCGCTCATCAGCTATGTACTCACTAAGGTAGCTGTAACCGTATATGCAGGTGGTGTGGTATTCCAGCAGGTATTCGGTATCGAAGAGCTCTGGGGCATCGACTTCTTCTGGATTGCTGCTATCGGACTCGTAATACTGACTGCTATCTACACCATTCTTGGTGGTATGGAATCTGTACTGAAGACCTCTGTGTTGCAGACCCCGATCCTCTTGGTTGGTTCAGTCGTTATCCTCGTGCTCGGCCTCAAGGAGCTCGGCGGCTGGAACAACATGATGACTCTTTGCGACGTAACTCCCGCATACGAAGGTGCGCAGGGCACAATGATCCACCTCATGCGTGGCAACAGCGACCCCCAGTATCCTTGGTTGGGTGCACTCATCGGTTCGGCTGTAATCGGTTTCTGGTACTGGTGTACTGACCAGTTCATCGTGCAGCGCGTACTCTCTGGTAAGAACGAGCGCGAGGCTCGCCGTGGTGCTATCTTCGGTGCATACCTCAAGTTGCTCCCCGTGTTCTTGTTCCTCATCCCCGGTATGATTGCTTTCGCTTTGGCTAAGGGCGCTCAGACTGGCGTATTGAACTCAGACCTCGCTCACGCTATGGCTCCCGTATTGAACAATGGTGACGTTGCCTTCCCCTTGCTCGTGGCTAAGTTGCTCCCCGCAGGTTTCAAGGGTGTGGTCGTTTGCGGTATCCTCGCTGCTTTGATGTCTTCATTGGCATCACTCTTCAACTCTTCAGCTATGCTCTACACCATCGACGTTTACAAGGTGAAGCATCCCGACCCCAACCCAGTAATTGCTGAGGATGGTCGCGTAACAGACTCTGAGGAGTATGGTAAGAAGCTCGTTAAGATCGGTCAGATCGCAACCGTTATCATCGTGGCTCTCGGTATCCTCTGGATCCCTGTAATGAAGAGCATCGGTGACGTTCTCTACCTCTACTTGCAGGATGTACAGTCTGTACTCGCTCCTGGTATCGCTGCAGCCTTCCTGATGGGTATCTGCTGGAAGCGTGCTACTCCGAAGGGTGGTCAGTGGGCTTTGATCTCAGGTCTCACAATCGGTATCATCCGCTTGGGTGCCAAGATTCTCTACACCAGCGTAGAGGGTGCTCCCGAAGGTTGGTTCAAGGCTGTATTCTACGACTTCAACTGGTTGTACTTCTGCGGATGCATGTTGGTATTCTGCTTGCTCGTATGTTTCTTCGTGAGTCTTTTCACTCAGCCCAAGCCCGAGAGCGAAATCAAGGGTCTTGTATTCGGCACCTCTACTCCCGAGCAGAAGGAGGCTACCAAGCGCAGCTGGACCAAGTGGGATGTTATCCATACAATTATCATTCTCGGTATCACAGTAGCATTCTACATCTACTTCTGGTAATAAAGAGTAATGCAACAATATTATTCCCAACATCCAAGGTTTTACCATGCAGTAGACTGCATCATTTTCGGATTCAGTGGAGGAGAGCTTAGCCTCCTCCTACTGAAACGAAAGTTCAATCCCGGAAAAGGTGAATGGTCACTGATGGGCGGATTCGTACAGGAAGGTGAGAACATGGACGATGCTGCCAAGCGCGTATTGACCGAACTTACAGGTCTAACCAACGTGTTTATGGAGCAGGTTGGCTCATTCGGCCAAGTCAATAGAGACCCTGGCGAACGAGTAATATCAACAGCCTACTATGCGCTCATCAACATCAACGAATATGACCGTAGCCTCGTAGAAGAGCATAATGCCTATTGGGTCAAGATCAACGAGCTACCTACGCTACTCTTTGATCACCAACAGATGGTAGATAGAGCCCGACTAGTGATGAAAGTACAAGCTGCTATGCAACCTATCAGCTTCAATCTGCTACCCGAGCACTTCACCCTCACCCAGCTGCAGACCCTCTACGAAGCCATCAATGGCGAACCAATAGACAAACGGAATTTTAGAAAGCGCGTTGCTGAAATGAGCTACATAGAGAAGACTGGCCTTATCGACAAACTCACTTCACGTCGTGGAGCAGCGCTCTATAAGTTCAACGAAGCAAAATATCAGGAATCACTGAAGTTTAGACTATAATGCGCACGCGCGCGAACATATTATAATTAAGAGAAAAGACTATGTTAGAAGAACTCAAACAAAAAGTTTTCCAAGCCAATCTCGACCTTGTAAAGCAGGGCTTGGTAATTTTCACTTGGGGTAACGTGTCTGGCATCGATCGTGAGAAGGGTTTGGTAGTCATCAAGCCCAGCGGCGTAAGCTACGATGACATGAAAGCATCAGACATGGTGGTAGTGGACCTCCACACTGGCGAGGTAGTAGAGGGCGACCTCAACCCCTCATCAGACACCCCCACCCACCTGGTGCTCTACCGTGCATTCCCCAACATACAAGGTGTAGTACACACCCACTCTACCTATGCTACCGCTTGGGCACAGGCTGGTAAGGACATCCCCAACATCGGCACCACACATGCCGACTACTTCTACAAGGAGATTCCCTGCACTGACAGCATGACCAAGGAAGAGGTAGAGGGTGAGTACGAGTTGGAGACAGGTAACGTGATTGTGAAGCGTTTCGAGGGTATCAATCCCGACCACACTCCCGGCGTATTGGTAAAGAACCACGGTCCCTTCTCATGGGGAACCAGTCCGGCCAATGCTGTATACAACGCCAAGGTGATGGAGCAATGCGCTAAGATGGCTTACATCTCATTCACTCTCAACCCCGAGACCACAATGAATCCGCTCCTCATCGAGAAGCACTACAACCGCAAACACGGTCCCAATGCTTACTACGGGCAGAAGGGTCAAAAGCATTAATAAAAACTAAAAAAACAAATAATCAGTATTAACACAGATAAATGAGAGTGTGGCAATTGATACTCAATTTTCCATTCTCAATTATCCATTAAATTTGAACACTATGTTTGAAAATTATGAAATTTGGTGGGTCACAGGCGCCCAGCTTCTTTACGGTGGTGAAACTGTAAAAATCGTTGACGGACACTCTAAGGAGATGGTCGACGGTCTCAACAATAGCGGCATTCTTCCTATCAAGGTAGTATATAAGGGCACAGCAAACTCTTCTAAGGAGGCTGAAGCTGTAATGAAGGCTGCTAACAACGAAGAAAAGTGTATTGGTGTAATCACATGGATGCACACCTTCTCACCCGCTAAGATGTGGATCAAGGCATTGCAGACTCTGCAGAAGCCCCTCCTCCACTTCCACACACAGTACAACGCTGAGATTCCCTGGGAGACCATCGATATGGACTTCATGAACCTCAACCAGTCTGCTCACGGTGACATCGAGTTCGGTCACATCTGCACTCGCATGCGCGTACCCCGCAAGGTGGTTTGCGGCCATTGGAAGAGCCAGGAGGCACAGGAGAAGATCGCTATCTGGACTCGCGTAGCTGCTGGTGTAGCTGACGCTAAGAACACACGCTGCCTCATGTTCGGTATGAACATGAACAACGTAGCTGTTACCGATGGTGACCGCGTAGAGTTCGAGCAGCGCTTGGGCTACCATGTTGATTACTACCCCGTATCATCACTCATGGAGTACTTCAAGAAGGTGACTGACGCAGAGGCTGATGCACTCGTAGAGGAGTACAAGAGTAAGTATGAGATCAAGATCGACGAGAGCGGTGAAGAGGTATATTGGGAGAAGGTGAAGAACGCTGCTAAGGCTGAGATCGCACTCCGTCGCGTATTGGCTGACGAGGGTGCTACCGCTTTCACCACCAACTTTGACGACCTCGGTGATGCTGACATCAACGATCCTAACTTCGTAGGTTTCGACCAGATTCCTGGTCTCGCTTCACAGCGCCTCATGGCTGAGGGTATCGGCTTCGGTGCTGAGGGTGACTGGAAGACCGCTTGCCTCTGCCGCACACTCTGGGTTATCCAGCAGGGTATGCCTAAGGGTTGCTCATTCCTCGAGGACTACACCCTCAACTTCGCTGGCGACCAGTCATCATGCCTCCAGAGCCACATGCTCGAGATTTGTCCCGATATCGCCGTTGAGGAAAAACCCAAACTCGAGGTACACTTCCTCGGCATCGGTATCCGCAAGCAGCAGACCGCACGTCTCGTGTTCACCTCTAAGACCGGTTACGGTATCAAGGCTACCATCGTAGACCTCGGCAACCGCTTCCGTCTCATCTCACAGGAGGTAGAGTGCATCGAGCCCAAGCCCATGCCCAACCTCCCCGTGGCATCTGCTCTCTGGATTCCTCAGCCCACATTCGAAATCGGTGCTGGCGCATGGATCCTCGCAGGTGGTACACACCACAGCGCATTCTCATACGACATCAACGAGGAGTACTGGGAAGACTTCGCTGAGATGACAGGCATCGAGTACATCAAGATCAACAAGGACACCACCATCAGCAGCTTCAAGCAGGAGCTCCGCATGAACGAGGTGTACTACATGTTGAACAAGGCACTTTGCTAATAATTTAAGTACTTAAGGAGATAAAGGGAGATAAAGGGAGTTAAAGGCCAATAGTTCTTACCCACGTATGATTCATTTGGCCTTTATCTCCCCAAGGAGCGAAGCGACTATCTTCCTTTATCTCCTTTAACTCCTAAAATAGAATACCACTATGAGCTTAACAGCAAAACAAACTATCGAATCGGGCAAGGCCATCCTCGGTATCGAGTTCGGTTCAACACGTATCAAGGCCGTACTTATCGACCAAGAGAATAAGCCCATCGCACAGGGTAGCCACACTTGGGAAAACCAGTTGGTTGACGGTCTTTGGACATACAGCGTAGAGGCCATCTGGTATGGCTTACAAGACTGCTATGCCGACCTCCGCAAGAACGTAAACGAGCTCTACGACACTGAGATCGAGACTCTTGCAGCTATCGGCTTCAGTGCGATGATGCACGGATACATGGCGTTCGACAAGAACGAGAAGATTCTCGTGCCCTTCCGCACATGGCGCAACACCAACACCGGACAGGCTGCTGCTGCATTGTCTGAGTTGTTTGTATACAATATCCCCTTGCGTTGGAGCATCTCACACCTCTACCAGGCAATTCTCAATGGTGAGGAGCATGTAAAGGACATCGAGTTCTTTACCACACTCGCAGGTTATGTACACTGGCAGGTGACAGGCAACAAGGTACTCGGTATCGGTGATGCATCAGGTATGCTCCCCATCGATCCTGAGACAAAGAACTACTCTGCTGAGATGGTTGAGAAGTTTGACAACCTCGTAGCTCCTAAGGGTTATGACTGGAAGCTCACCGACATCCTCCCCAAGGTATTGGTTGCAGGTGAGAACGCAGGCTTCCTCACCGAGGAAGGCGCCAAGAAGCTCGACGTATCAGGTAAGCTGAAGGCTGGTGTTCCCGTATGTCCTCCCGAGGGTGACGCAGGCACCGGTATGGTAGCTACCAACGCCGTGAAGCAACGCACAGGTAACGTATCGGCAGGTACATCATCATTCTCTATGATTGTATTGGAGAAGGATCTCTCTAAGCCCTACGAGATGATTGATATGGTGACTACCCCCGACGGTAGCCTCGTAGCTATGGTACACTGCAACAACTGTACATCAGACCTCAACGCTTGGGTAAACCTCTTCAAGGAATATCAAGAGTTGATGGGCATCCCCGTAGACATGAACGAAATCTTCGGCAAGCTCTACAACCATGCCCTCACAGGCAATGCAGATTGCGGTGGCCTCATCTCATACAACTACATCTCTGGTGAGCCCCTCACCGGCATGGAAGAGGGTCGCCCCATGTTCGTACGTTCAGCAGGCGACAAGTTCAACCTTGCTAACTTCATGCGTGCTCACTTGCATGCATCAGTAGGCGTGCTCAAGATTGGTAACGACATTCTCTTCAATGAGGAGAAGATCCGCGTAGACCGCATCACTGGTCACGGTGGTCTCTTCAAGACCAAGGGTGTAGGCCAGCGCGTACTCGCTGCAGCTATCAACTCACCCATCTCTGTGATGGAGACTGCTGGTGAAGGTGGTGCATGGGGTATGGCATTGCTCGGTTCTTTCCTTGTTAACAACGAGAAGAATCTCTCACTCGAAGATTACCTCGAAGAGGTTGTATTCGGTGGCAACACAGGTGAAGAGATTGCTCCTACCAAGGAAGAGGTTGCAGGTTTCAATGCTTACATCGAGAACTACAAGGCTTGCTTGCCCATCGAGGCTGCAGCCGTAAAGGCTAAGAAGTAAGATCACGAATCTTATTATGACCTAATAGAAGGAGGATGCGTCAGACGCATCCTCCTTTCTTCTATACTATACCCTAATACTTTATAAACTTTTCATAATCACCCAATCGGTTTTGGGTACATAGCCATGCGGTTCGTACTTAGACAGACGTGCTGCAAGGAAAAGGTGGTCATCCGACTCCAGCAGTTCTACCAGCAGTCCGCCGGCATCGTCAGTTTTGAGGGCTCTGAGACGGGATACATTCCCCTCTTCGAGGCAGAGCAGAAGATCCGCTTTCATGGCTATATTGAAATTATACAATTGTTTCTTGACCACACTTCCGGTAGGCGAATAAACGAGTTTATTATTATTGATAAACAGGTTAACGACACCCATGATGGCGCAAACGACAATGAGAGCCATCTGCATGAGAACCAACACGCTACTCTTATCCTGCTGTCGGCTATAGATTACAAAGAGCACGGTAGCTATGAGTAGCCACAACAAGGTCTGTACAAGATTGTTTGACTTTAATTCCTTGACACATTCAGGATAGTCACCCTGCTTAACAGGGACTACTTCAGTCATTGTTTTCATGTCGTTACGTTTTATAGTTTTTACTAAACACAGTTCAATTCCTTAACATCTATAAGCCATGTTGATAGGTTATCGTCACCATGACTAATAAATCTATTCCATATAACATTCTATTTGAAAAAAATATTATATCTTTGTCCTGTTAGAACAAAAAAAATAAATATTATGAAAAAAATCCTCCTCCCCCTACTACTGAGCTTCCCCATGCTCATGGTAGCCGAAGACCTTAACGTGAACAGTCCTGACGGCAACCTGAAGGTGACCCTCTCAGACAACGAAGGCAAGCTCTCGTATGCTGTCACCTACAAGGAGCACAGCATCATCGAATCATCGCCTCTGGGCCTCATTGCCAATGTAGGCGACTACACCAAGGATGCAAAACTTGCCGATCACAAGATTAACAGCATCGATGAGCAGTACCAGATGAACCGCTCAAAGAAGGCCGACATACACTATGAGGCCAATCAGTTAGTAGCTACATACAACTACCCAGGCCGCAGAGCGATGCAGGTTGTTTTCAACGTGAGCAACAATGACATAGCATTCCAATACCGTCTCTTCCCCATCGGTGAAACATCTTGTGCTGTAGTGAAAGAAGAGGCTACAGGTTTCGATTTCCCCGCAGGTACAACTACCTTCCTCACACCGCAGTCTGACCCCATGGTAGGCTGGCAGCGTACCAAACCCAGCTACGAAGAGGAGTATGTAGCCGACGAGCCCATGGGCACTCCCTCGAAGTATGGCCGTGGATACACCTTCCCCGGACTGTTCCACATTGGCGACTGCTGGGCACTCGTATCAGAGACAGGCGTTACAGGTGACTACTGCGGAGCACGCCTCAGCGATGGCACTAAAGACGGCCTCTACACCATCGCCTACCCTATGGAGGGCGAGAACAATGGCTTCGGCAGCACCGGCGCACAGATTGCTCTTCCTAGCGCTACACCCTGGCGCACCATCACCGTGGGCGACAACCTCGCTCCCATCGTAGAGACCACCATCCCCTTCGACGTGGTGAAACCCCTCTACGAGCCCTCAATGGAGTATAAGTTTGGCCGCTGCTCATGGCATTGGATGATATGGGACGATGCTTCATGCAACTTCGACGACATCAAGAAGTTTATCGACCTCTCAGCCGCTATGGGTTGGGAATATACCCTCATCGATGGCTTGTGGGATAAGCAGATCGGCTACGAAAAGTTGGAAGAGCTCATCCGCTACGCACAGGATAAGGGCGTAGAGCCTTTCCTTTGGTATAACTCTAACGGTGCATGGAACGATGCTCCCCAAGGACCGCACGACCGCATGTCAAACCCCATCGCCCGCAAGAAGGAGATGAAGTGGATGCAGAAGATGGGCGTGCGCGGTATCAAGGTAGACTTCTGGGCTGGCGACAAGCAGGAGACCATGCGCCTCTACGAGCAGGTGCTCTCTGATGCCAACGAGTATGGTATCATGTGTGACTTCCACGGATGCACTCTGCCTCGCGGCTGGGAGCGTATGTACCCCAACTACATTGGTAGCGAAGCTGTATTGGCCTCTGAGAACCTGAAGTTCAACCAATACTGGGACGACAACGAGGCATACAACGCATCGCTCCACCCCTTCATCCGCAACGCAGTAGGCTGCATGGAGTTTGGTGGCACCATCCTCAACAAGCGTCTCAACCGCAACAATGACGGTGGCACCATCCGCCGCACAGGCGATGCCTTCCAGCTCGCTACAGCTGTGCTCTTCCAGAATCCCGTACAGATGTTTGGTCTTACCCCCAACAACCTCCAGGATGCTCCTGCCGAGGCTATGGACTTTATGCGTGCTGTACCCACCACATGGGACGACACACGCTACATTGACGGCTACCCCGGTAAATATATCATCCTTGCACGCCGTAAGGGTATGACATGGTACGTAGCTGCAATCAACAACACAGGTGCCGACCTCAAGACCGAGGTAGACCTCGCATTCTTCGGCAGCTCACTTGCAAAGCTCTACACCGATGGTAAGGAACTCGCATTCAGCACCAAGGAACTCAAGTTCAAGAAGAACAAGAAGGTGAAGCTCACCATCCCACACAACGGCGGTTGCGTCATCGTAGAGGGTAAGGAGTGGAGCGGCAACCCCATCCTCCCCGGCTTCCATGCCGACCCCGAGGTACTCTACTCTGAAAAGACGGGTCGCTATTATATCTACACCACTACTGACGGTCAGCCCGGTTGGGGTGGCTGGTACTACACCTGTTTTTCATCAGACAACCTCGTAGACTGGCGCTACGAAGGCATCAACTTCGATGTACGCAACCAGACCACTTGGGCTGGCGGCAATGCATGGGCACCCGCTTGTATCGAGAAGAAGGTCAACTACGAGCATAAGTACTTCTTCTACTTCAGTGGTGATGCTGGTCGCCAGAAGGGTAAGGCTATCGGTGTAGCAGTTGCTGACAATCCCGAAGGTCCCTATACCGATGCGTTGGGCAAACCGCTCGTTGACTATCTGCCCGAGGGTCAGCGCCACGGCCAGCAGATCGACGTAGACGTATTCACCGATCCTGACACAGGCATCAGCTACCTCTATTGGGGCAACGGCTACATGGCTGGCGCCGAACTCAACAACGACATGATCAGCATCAAGGAGGGTAGCGTGACACTGATGACACCGCAGGGTGGCACCTTGCAGGACTACGCCTTCCGCGAGGCTCCCTACGTGTTCAAGCGCAACGGCTTGTACTACTTCCTCTGGAGTGTTGACGACACTGGTTCGCCCAACTACCACGTGGCTTACGGTACCTCAACCTCACCCCTCGGTCCCATCGAGGTAGCAGCTGAACCTGTAATCCTCATCCAGCGTCCTGAGGAGGAGATCTACGGTCCTGCTCACAACAGCGTATTGCAGATTCCCGGTAAGGATGAATGGTACATCGTATACCATCGCATCAACAAGAACTACATCGATGGTCGCAAGGGTCCAGGTTGGCACCGCGAGACCTGCATCGACAAGATGGAGTTCTTCCCTGACGGTCGTATCAAGCCCGTAGTACCCACACATAAGGGCGTTAAGCGCATCAAATAAGGCATATAGATAAATTTATCATCTATCGTTGGGCTCCACCAAATTGTGGGGCCCAACATCTTTTTAAATACTGTCTGGAAAAATGTAGGCAAGTTTTGGTTTTTCTCTCGCCATGCAGTAACTTTGTACCAAGTATGACAAAAAAACAACGATTCCTCATTTACATAGTAAGTATACTCTGCACTGCAATGCCTGTGAAGGCGCAAACTGCAGGGCTTGAGTTTGGTGTGCCATTTGATTTTCCGTTGCTGCTGAGTGGCAACTTCGGAGAGTTGCGTTCGAACCATTTTCATGGTGGACTAGATTTTAAGACACAGGGCGTCACAGGAAAGCCGCTTCTTGCCATTGCCGATGGATATATCTCTAAGGTGACGGTCACGGCTGGTGGCTATGGCAATGCGCTCTACATCACGCATGACAATGGCTACACCTCGGTACACGGACATCTCGACCGCTTCCTGCCCGAGATTGCCCGCTTGGTGCACGAGCGCCAACATGAAGAGCAATCGTTTGTGGTCACCCTCGAGTTTGGTCCCGAGGCGTTTCCCGTACGCCAAGGTGAGGTGGTAGCCTATGCTGGAAACACGGGCTACTCGTTTGGTCCGCACCTGCATATGGAGATTCGTACCACCGACACGAACGAACCTATCGACCCATTGCCCTTTTATAAAGATAAAATTGTGGACAACATTGCCCCACGGGCTACACATATTATGGTGTATGGGGCCCCCCTCTTATCCCCCCAAGGGGGGAAGGTCTTGAGTGTCTCTCAATGGGAGAATCTTGAGACAAACGAAATGAGTGTTGAAAAGAAAGAGCCGAGCGTGTCAGCCCCCCTTGGGGGGAACGAGGGGGGCCTTGTCTTTTATTGTTGGGGGCGCATCGGCACCGCCATCTCAGCCAACGACTACATGAACAACACCACAAACAACTACGGAGTGCGCTATGTGCGCCTCTATGTGGATGACAAGTTGGTGAGCAGTAGCGACGTAGACCGCTTCGATTTCGACGAGAACCTGCTTATCAACTCATGGACCGACTATCATGTGCAGCGCACCACAGGGCGTTGGTATATGCGCTCTACCATTGCCGAGCACAATCCGTTGCGCATGCTTCATGCCGATGAGCAGAGCGGATGGGTCACCATCGATGAGGAACGCGACTACCACTTCCGCTACGAATTGGAAGACCTCTATGGCAACACCGCCATCTATCGCTTCGTGGTACGCGGCCTGCGCATGGATCTGCCCCGTCGCCTTCCCAACTACTATTACTACATGGATGCCTCGCGCGCCAATCGTTTCTATACCCAAGGCTTTGAATTGTGGATACCGCAACACACCCTGTTTGACGATGTGGAACTTGCCTACGAGGTGTCACCTTCCGATACGGATCAGGCCGACATATACCAGCTCTCTACCACACGCATTCCTTTGCGTCGTTCGGCCGAGATTACATTGCCTACCCACAAGGATAAGCATATCGACGGATCCAAGCTCTACGTAGCCCGTGTCGATGGCAAAAGCCGCATCTATTGCGGAGGCACCTATAAGTATGGTCGCATCACTGCCGATGTCAAGGAGCTCACCACCTACACCGTATGTGCCGATACCGTAGCCCCCAAGATCACTCCCATTGGCAGTACTAGTTGGAAGCAGCAAGGCAAACTCGTCTTCCGCATTGCCGATGGCGAATCCGGCATACGCAGCTATCGTGGTAAGATTGACGGCCAGTGGGTGTTGTTCCAATACAGTAGCAAGACCGCCCGCATGACTTGCGACCTCAAGGCCGAAGGCATCACCCGTGGCAAGCACGAGGTGGAGATTGAGGTGGAGGATATGCGCCGCAACGTGAATAAGCTGATAATGAACTGTGAATTGTAAGCTCTTCTGTTCTCTGGAAATACCGGATTATCCGGAAAGTCCGGAGATTCCCGAAGATTACAAATTCTCCAAATTACTGGGGAATACCACTTTCCAAGTCACGTAGCTGGTTACGTAGCCGCTCCACCTCTGCCTTTAGATAATTGATAGTACGTGCTTGCTCCTCGATGCGTCGCGCTTGTGCCTCTATTGTCTCGCGTTGCGTGGAGCGTTGCTCCAGTCGGGCAGCAGTCATACGTTCACGTATGCCACCTTCGGTGACAAACTCGCGGTCGCGGCGTTCTATATACTTGGTCAGAGCCTTATCTATCTGATGGCACAGACAGATAGCCATATTGGCCAGCTCTTCATCGTTCATCTTGGCAAAGAGCGGCTTGTAATCATCGAGAAGGCTATGCTCACGGCAAAACTCATGGAGAGGTTTCGAACGAGCATTCTTGCCAAACCACTCCTCGTGGCCGTGATAGTTGATATAGTCGTGATAGTCTTCGAGCAGTTCGAGGTTGCTACCTCGCGCTATGCCCAAGAGTTTGAGTTCCGACTCCATAGAGGTCTGCCCATCAGAGCATCCTTCCGTGATATTTTGTTTGGTGCTGCGTGCCGCCTGCACCATCTGGTCTACCGTGCGGTCACCACGCTCAGGAAGAAATCGCTGGCAGAACGTCTTGGTAAGATGATATAGCACCTCGCTGCGCTGGTAGAAACGCAGTTCTGTAAATACCACCTTCTTGCGAAGCGCGCTCGCCGTACCATCAGCATAGTGATTTACGTTGATTTTCTTGCTTTTGTCTTCCATGGCGATATCCGATTGGTTATTGCAAATTTAACGAAAACATTTTGCTCTGCTGCACACTTTTATCAGTTTTTTTCTAAATCATCCCGGCATTTCCAGATTTTCCGGTATTTCCGGAAAGTGCGGGAAGTGCGGAAATTCCAGATCACTACTCCCCTACCCAGCGATAATAGCTACTACTCTTCGGTAGCAGTTCCAGTTTGGCCTGCTCCACATAGCCCTTGAGCTTGCGATAGGCAGTGCTCATGGCATAGTTTCCTATGCGAGCCAACTCACGCACGTGGATATCCTCGTGCGTAGTGAAGTATTCGCGCAATGCCTCATCAAGCTCGGCATCAGTGAGCGGTTTGCGCTTCACACCCTCCACGCGAAACTTCACGTCGGCCAGGCGTGAAGCCAGGTTCTTGTCGGGGCGAAAGCGGATACCGCTGATACGCACCTCCTTGCCTGTGGGTGCCTCAGTGCCCATGTGACTGCTCAGTTCCATATTTAGTGTGCCCAGTCCTGCCAACTCCACGCGATAGCCATGGCTAAGTGCCTCCACGATGCGCTCGCTCATGGCGTCCCACACCAACTTCACATCCGTCTCGGTAGCTGTGGTAGCATCGCAGATATCCTTCGCCAATGCCTCCACATCCACCTTCATCGGGTGCGACACGGTGAGCGCCATACCCTCCGATTCGGTGTTGGCGCCACACATCAGTTTACGACTCGTAGCCTTGCAGGCCACCTCAATCCCATACATACGCTTATGCGCTGCCGTCTTATACTTCTTTGTCTTCATATCGGTATATATTTATTTTCTCTCTCTTACTTGAGATGTTACCCTTATCACTCTCTATCTCAAGATTTTACTTTGTTCTATTTTAATTCTCCTCGCGAAGAGAATATTTTACTCTCGCGGGTAGAATACTTTCTTTTCGCAAGGGTAATGATTTTTGCTACCATATAACAAAGATAATACATTATGGATTCTTTTGCAATAGCCAATTAGAAAATAAGAATCTGGTTGGATTTTATTTCAAGTTTAACTGAGAGGTATTTTTGAGCAGATTTGCTCTGTTTGGGCGCAGCAAATAGTGGTCTATTTGCAAGAATAAAGAGGGCAAAGATGCCAAAAAGAGCCTCAGATAAACAGAAAAGTAAAATATTAAACTAATTAACGGTAAAATCCAAACAGATTCTAAAAAAGGCGCAATATTTTGGGAGAAAATTGCAGTTGTTTTCATAAAATATGCTACTTCGTTAATTTGTCTCCGACTCGCAAGCGTGTTTATTTTGTTTCTGAGAAACGAATATCTCAGAGCGTCTGCATTGTTTTTTAAAGAAAAACACGCAATACAATAAATAATTCATCAACCATTGCTTAAGTCTCAGAATTAAATTGTACTTTTGCATTATCCGAGGGGAGAAATCCTCGGCTCAAGAATGCGTTTCTTGCTTTTACCCACATATCGAAATCGCCAAATTTCAGCAAAAAGGGTAGGAACAATGCAACGCTCATTCTGTTTGCGTATATGCAAGCGGTGTACAGCCCTTAATGGCTGTACACACTTTCCACATATATGCTACAGCGTGGGGTATTTGTTTCTCTGTTCATCTTTTTGCGTGGTGTTTGGCGATACCAGATATGTGATGAGCATGACAAGTCTCTACGCTTTTCTTGTATTCGTTAGCCAAATACATTATTAACGCTGACTTTGGGAGACTAGTAGGCACTAAAAAATAGTGATATGAAAACGTATTGTCGTTTTGTCAGTGCCGTGGCACTGCTCTCTTTGGTTGCTTGCAACAGTAAACAAGTAGAGTGTTTCCCTACAAAAAACGGTGAAGATGATTTTTGGGGGGTAGTCGAGCTAAATGGAAAGGAATTGTTATCTAATGAATTCGAAAACCGAATAGTCGGAATAAACGATGGAGTCTTGCTAACGCAAGATGAGTATGGAATGTTTCAATTCTATCTAGCAGAAAAGAACCCACGACCTATTGGCGGAGAATTTGTAAGTGCAGGAGATTTTTGTGACGGAATCGCACCAGTAGTTAAGGAAGGCGAATGGATTAAGTTCATAGACAAGAAAGGCCAAATAGTATTTGAGCTAAAGGAAATTGACAACAAACAAGTGGATTGGATTTCAAACTTTCATTTCGGAATAGCAATTTATCGATTGGAGGATGATACATATGGACTTATTGATACCAAAGGAAAAGTACTGGTAAAACCCCAGAAAGAATCTATTCATTTTTGTATGACAAAAACTGGGATTGTCAAAGATGGGTTGTTGATGGTATACTATGAAGACTCGTATATATTGATTAATTCTAAGGATTTTATCAATGGAGATAAAAATAAAGCTTTGAATAAATTTGAATATAATAAATCTGAAATATACTTCTTTGACCATAGTGAATACTACTGTACATCTACAGAAAAAGAACTTCAAGTTGTGAACAAAGGCAAAGTGCTACTTACAGTACCTAAGGATTCTAAAGTTCAGCACATATATGATATCATGGAAGAGCATCTTTTATTTGTATCTAGTGACAATAAATGTGGGGTTATGAATATAAGAGGTAATGTTTTAATCCGGCCCAAATATCAATTATTGGGATTCATGGGTAAAGAGTGTCTGATATGTTCTACAAACAGTAAGAAATTTAAGGTTATTGATATAGATGATGAGGTGATTAATGATGAAATTCCGATGTTGGTTGGTTTCCTCTATTTAAATGATGGTATATCTTGTTTTATAGAGCAGGGGGAGGAAACTCCCAAATGTTATTTTGTGAACGAAAAGGGAAAATCTATCAATAAAAAAACATACTGCGATATAGATTTTAGACCCAGAAATGAACTTACATCAGATGGTATCCTCAGCAACTATTTCTATCCTAGTAAAATTATAAAACAATTAAATATACGCGAAAATGGGATAGGCTATATCTCAGTCGACAGCCCTATGTCTACATTTCTAGAAGTTTCTGAAAAGTTTGGGGGTGAACATGAACCTGAAGACTACTTATATAGAAAAACTATGGAGTTTTATGATCGCGTAGATGATCAACATATAGAGTATGTTGCATCATTTCGAGAGGTTTTAGCTAAATATTATGAAGATTATGGTGCTAGCTGGACTTATTGTGATTTAGACCATTTAATTGCTCAGTTTTATCTTGACAAAGAATTAATTCAAAAAGGTGAATTGATTTTTAATGCAATATATGAATATTATGCTTCAAAGTGTACCTTTAAATATAAAGGAACTAAGAATGCAATATTTAGACTAAAAGATTCCAAAGACGTAATCTTATTATATGACAAGGATGAAAATGCTATAAAATTCGTTTTCTTGACTTATGAAATGCCAGATGAAATAGTTTTGAATATAGATATGATGGATTTATAACTATTGGTATCCGATAAAACTTTTCATAAATAAAAGGGCTGCTTCCATTTTGTAGATTCAGCCCTTTATGTGTCTTGTCCTAGAAAAAGTTGACACAAAAGAAGTCAACAAATGAATAAGAGATCAAAGAAAGAAGAGCAAAGGCATCGTCCTTGTAAGGCACTTCGCCTTCAGTATCATGATGAAGCTATCCGTCTTTACTATGAAGAAC
>JAFZFZ010000021.1 GCA_017557005.1 Bacteroidaceae bacterium
CCCCGAAGGAAAACGCGAGTGTAACGATGCGTTCTCTGTGAGATTCGTGAGATCTGCGTGAGACATAAATACATGATAATCTACAATATACATAAAGATCTTTTGAAGATTTAAGGCCCCAATAAATGTGTACAAAGCTTAGCTAAAGTAGGGGGACGAGCGTAGCGGAGGGGGTATTATTAGAAGAAGTCGTACCACCTCCCCCTCTTCGAGGGTACTCCTCCTAATTAGGAGGAGAATTTATGGTGTGGACAACTGCTATATTATCTCCAATTTTTAACTGTTAACTTTTAATTCTTAATTTGCCTTAACCATTAACCTCTAACCAGCGACGCAGTCGCGATTAACCTTTAACCCTTAAAGCTCCGCAGCCTTCTTCTCAGCCTCAGCTATCAGTTTGTCACCCTGCTTTTTGGCTTCGGCCACCAAAGCATCGCCCGCCTTTTCGGCTGCCAGTTTCTTGATGGTGTTGCTACCCGCCTTGCTCACCAGGTCGGCCTTCTTCTTCTCAGCCTCATCCACCAGTTTCTGAGCAGCCTGCTGCGCTGCCTTCACCAGTTCTTCCTTCTGCTTCTCGGTGTTACTGATGTCGACACCCAGCTTCTCCCCCACCGACTGTACGGCCTTACCTGCAGCAGCGCTGGCAGCTTGCTTCGCCATACTCTCGGCGTCTACCGTGATCTTGGGAGCGCTAAACTTACCTCCAATCTTCAAGGGGATGGTATTGATACCCGAAGCGCCTGCATCTGCAAGTTTCAGTTTACCCGTATAGTCTATCGTCTGATCCAATCCCGTCGAACCACTCAAGCTAAGTGTAGTGTTTCCCATCTTGATATCGAAGGGCTTGGTAGCCACACGTCCATCCTGTATGGTGAAGTCTACGTTCAGGTCCTTCACTGTGATATCCTTGAGCGCCTCGCGGTGCGTAGCCTCAGCAATCAAGTTGAATATCTCCACATTGGCAAGACTCAAGTTTCTGGTATTCAAACTACCACTTGCGGTCAGTGTATTCAACTGCGGCGCCATCAAACTATCCAGTTTGGTATCCACAGCGATCTTTCCAGAGAAATTGCCGTTCAATTTTTCAAAGATGGGGGCCATCTGCTGTATCATCAGCACCTCCTTGAAGGTCTGCGCAAATGACAGATTGTTCAATGCAAAGGTTGCATCCAACACTGGCTCTGTTGTGCTCTGCGCAGTAGAGTAAGAACCATTCATCACCACCGATCCACCCATCGCATTCATAGAGAGGTTGCTCATATCAGCAGTGCCATCCTTCACCGCCAACTTACCATTGAGGTTCTTTATCGCCATTTGGTTAAACAAGATTTCATCCATATCCACCTGCATATTGAAGTCGATATTCTCAGGAACCACCAGCACACCATTCGCTGTGCTTTCGCCCTCAGCCTCGGCAGATACCTCTGCAGACACCTCTGCTTCGTCCGTTTCCGTATTCGTCATGAAATCGTTGAGGTTCATGTGACGGCTCTTGATATTGAGCTTACCCTTCAGCGTGCTACCCCTCAAGGCAAAGGCCAGATAGTTTTCGAATCGGCAATCGGCAGTCACATCATTGTCGCCCACCATAACCGTCGTCTCGCTCAGATTCAGATATCGCGGAGTGAATGTAAAGGTCGATTTCTCAATAGACACGTCGGGAATACCTTCCAACTGCAACTGCATATTGTTAAGAGCGATGTTGCCATTGGCTGCAAAGCGCTCATACTGTTCGTTCTCCAAATATGACATACGACCAGCTAGGCTCATGTCTGCGCGCACTCTACCGCTCAGCGTCATATCCTCCAGCGGATACACGTTCTTCACTTCGCCCAAGTCTAACACACCCTTTGCTGTCAAAGCCAGGTCGGGATCACTTATGGGCGTCTTCACCTTGGCGGTGATGGCAAACGGATTGTTCAGCACACTGATGCTAAACCTCTCCACATCCACCTCAGTGAGGTCAATATCACCACCTGGGTTAAACACCTTTGCCATAACCTCGATGTTGTCCACACCCGTGGGCAATGCCGGATAGCGGAAACTACCATCGCTCACCTTCAGCGCTGCCTCAAACTGCGGCACGATGCTGTCGCCCACCAACTGCCCCTTGGCAAAGGCATGCAGACGCACGCTACCATCGGCTTTCAGTCCCTCAAAGTCCTTGGCATATATAGCGGGTATAAGCGAGAGAATCTCCTTGAAACTGATATCCGAGGTATTCAGTTTGATATCCATATCCATCGGTCCGTCTGCAGGAAGGGTTGCCCATCCATCTATAGTAGCCTGTATAGCATTGAGCGATAGACTGTTCTCCTTCAGTGTATATTTACCATTAGCAAAGTCGGCATCCACATCCAAGTTAGCACTCATACGCACCTTGCTCAGCAAGGGCACACCATCCATACGGAAGGTGAGCGCGTCTATTGCCGCCTTCAGCTTCAGCAGCGCATTGTCAGCCGCCATATCGCCCGAGCAGCGGATGTTGAAGTTTGCTATATCGGCATACATTCCTCCCTGGCGATCATCATAGATGATGTTCAAGTTATCCACCACCACGCGCTGCAACTGTATGCGGAACGAGCTCGTTGTGGTATCCTCTTCCTCCTCTTCTTCGGCCGTCACCTTCATCACATCCCAGTTGGGGCGTCCATCTTCCAACACAATCGCCTTCACGTAGGTATCTTCTACGGCAATCTTTGTAACATCAAATCCGCTGTTGCCGAATATTGACATTACGTTCACAGCTATCTCCAAGTTGCCCACACTGATGAGCGTGTCGCCGGCAAACTCATCCACACCTTTCAGCCAGAAGCCCTCAAGGCCCACCGACGCTTTCGGGAATTCGCGCAGCAAACTGATGTCAAGGTCGTCGAACCCGAATTCTGCATTCAGCAGTTTATTACCCTCCGTGATTACAATTTCCTTTATCTTGCCCTGAAAGGCAACGGGAACAATGATGAGCACCGCCAGCAGACTGGCCAATACGATACCTGTGATTTTAGCAAACTTCTTCATGATGCGTGGCAATAATTATTAAGGTACAAATGTAATGATTATTTTCTTTATCCAACGTATGATGACGCCAATAAATTTTGATATAGACGCAAGAATATCTTGTCTTTTTTTAAAAGGTTGACATTATTGCAAATTTCGTTGAGTCTTCTTTGTTGGCTCGAGTCAACAATGCCTTCAATATACGCCTACGTCTTTTTCTTGAAGACATAGCTAGTCAGCAGGGCAGAGCGAGATCATATACATGCAGCACGGGACGCAGATGCTCTCTGCGCCCCGCGGCTTACTTGTATGGGGAGAAGTGGGTTACTTAATCACAACCTTACGTCCATCCTTGATATAAATACCGCGAGTAGGTGCTGCTACGGGGCGGCCTTGCAGGTCGTAAAGAGGGGTCAAGACAGATTCCATCACAGCTTCGTCTATCGAATTGTCTCGTTGCGCCACCTCAAAGGTTTTGCCCTGATAGACAATGGTGTATTTGTCTTTGGAAAGTCCCGCAATGTTTACATCTATCTTAAAGTATGAATAGCAATCTGCATCTTCTGGCAATTCGTAAGTGGAAAGGAAGATTTTGTCAGTCTTTTCTTCGACAAACATATAGAGGGGACCAGCACAATCGTTGCGGAGATATCCGCCGATATGCAAGGTGTCGTTCTGGAGGGTGAACTCAACTGGATCGTACTCGAAGTATTCTTCATTTGCAAAAGGATACTCTTCGCCCAAAGGGGCCACCATTCCCCAGGCTCCGCTGAGATTCAAATTGCATGTGAAGTTGAAATCCCAAGAGGTTGCATACATTAGGTAGGTGTGGCTGAAGTCTTCAGCTTTCGTAGGCGGATTGATGCCATAACGTACCGAACCAAAGGACTCTACCCATACATCTTGGAATGACGGTTGCTCTACACCACGCAGTTCGATGCGCTTGCATAGTCTCTCTTCCATCCATTCGCTAATCAGCGTCGTATCAGATACCGATTCAACCTGTAGGCTGAAGCCTTCGCACAAGGGGAACACATCACCCACTTGCAGGCTATAGTCGAGCACTAACTGTTCTTTGTTGTCGGCGAGGTTGTAGCGGTATACTTTGTCGCCTTCTTGACGATAGCCATATTTACCTTCAAATTCAAGGATATAAGTGATATCACCTACTATTTTCTTTTCCCACGCTAACATACATTACTGAACTCCGTCGGTACCATATATAACCCAATTATTTATATGATCTATCGTCAACTTGCTTTCTTGAGCTGAAAGCATGGTGGAAAATAGGATAGCAAATAGGCATAATGTCTTTTTCATAATATTACTATTAAAGTTATACATCGTTCACCTTGTATCTTTGGCACCATCGGCGCTACCATAAAGAAAGCGCAGACTTACTGTCATATCTCAGCCAGGTTCACCACTAGTCCTAACGCACTATGGAGAAGTCTACGCTTACGTAGCTTCAACGTGCGTTAAATTGCTCTTGTTTCTTCTTACGAGGTGGTGATTCGGCAGAGAAATGAGCAATCAAAATGTCGTGTGCCCAGAAGCACGGAGCAAAGATAGTTTAAATGTTATGAAATGCAAAATTTTATCGTGGGATGTCAAGGGGGCGAAGAAAAAAGTTAAAGTTTGTCTAGATTGAGTTGAAGATAACGACAGACGGTAAATAGGTGTGCTAATCAGATTTTAGCGTAATATATTCTCTACAAATCCAAAAAAAGAATTTCTCCACACCAAAAAGTTTTCTTTATTTTGTTCTATAAAAAAGCATGATAGTAAGCCATCAAACATAGCCTTTGAACAGCAATATTCTTTCGTGTGACAACAGCACAATAACAAAGCAGGAGATGCGATGCGCATCCCCTACCTATTATCCTGCTATTTCACCTTGAAGCACTAGCTTGCCTAAGTGATCCGCATGGCATTGAAGTGCCATCACACTCTGAGTGTTAAGCCACATCGCCTTATGGATTTTTGTACAAATAGAGCGTCATATCTTTGCTCGTACGGACTAGATGCAACACTCTCCGCGTGTAGAATATCACATGCAAATCCGTACATTCACACACCTCCATCAGCGCAACCTCTTATATTTAATTCTTAACAACAAAGAGGCTATCGCACAAACAGTTAATACAATCACACTTAATGCAGGATTGTACAATAACACACATCACTAACGTACAGCCCCAATAGCCGCATCGTAGGTGGGTTCTGTGGTAATCTCGGGCACAAGCTGAGCATGGCACACCTTACCATCGGGAGCTACCACTACCACGGCACGGGCAAGGAGTCCGGCCAAGGGGCCATCGGCCATCTGCAGACCATAGTCGGTGCCGAAGGTGCAGTCTCTACGAAAATCGGAAAGCATCACGACATTGGCTATGCCTTCAGCTCCACAGAAGCGGCCCTGGGCAAATGGAAGGTCGCGTGAGATGCAAAGCACTACGGTATTAGGAAGCGAAGCTGCGAGTTCATTGAACTTGCGCACGGAGGTAGCACATACGCCGGTGTCGACACTAGGAAAGATGTTCATCACTACATACTTCCCCTGACACTCGCCGAGAGTAAAGGTACTGAGATCGCCTTTAATGAGATGAAACTGGGGTGCTACATCGTTTACTTGAGGGAAGGCGCCATCGAGATGGACGATATTGCCTTTGAAATTTGTTGTTGCCATATTTGTAATCTACTTTTCTTATTAAAACGTATAGAGGATAAACGTTGTTTTTACGATGCAAAGATAGGGGCAGATTTTTTCCTATGCAAATAGGTTTAGTATATGGCGAGATTGGTATTTTCTATAGTAAATTACATACACAAAAAAGGGTTTGCCCGTGAGGACAAACCCTTTCATATCTAGAGGTATCTTGTATCAGATTAAGCCTCCTCAACAGCAGCTTGAGCCGCAGCCAAACGTGCGATGGGCACACGGAAGGGAGAGCAAGATACATAGTTGAGACCTACCTTGTGGCAGAACTTAACTGATGAGGGCTCACCACCATGCTCACCACAGATACCGCACTTGAGCTCGGGACGTACAGCGCGACCGCGCTCTACAGCCATTTCTACGAGCTGACCTACACCGTTCTGATCGAGAACCTGGAAGGGGTCTACCTTCAAGATCTTCTTCTCCAAGTATACGGGGAGGAATGAAGCGATATCGTCACGTGAGTAACCGAAGGTCATCTGTGTCAAGTCGTTAGTACCGAATGAGAAGTACTCAGCGCGGCTAGCGATGCGGTTAGCAGTAAGAGCAGCACGAGGAATCTCAATCATGGTACCTACCTTGAAGTCTACGCTTACACCTTCCTCAGCGAAGAGTGCAGCAGCAGTC
>JAFZFZ010000022.1 GCA_017557005.1 Bacteroidaceae bacterium
ACGCTTACCCATACCTGAAGTAAAGTAGTCACGAAGAATTGACAAACGTTCTTCTTCACTGTAACGTTGATGTTTTTTTCTCATACTGTCTACACATTTTAATGGTTATTAAATGTGTCTACCTATACCAGTATAAGACAACGTGTCTTAGAAAAGTAACTTCCACCGCGGTGGCGCGAAAGTGTCACCGCGGTGGAAGCAAGACGCCACCGCGGTGGCGGAATCACGTCACCGCGGTGACAGGAATTTTTGTAGCTTTGTACTGCCTGAGGTACAGACTTGTACCAAATTTGGTTGAGACTTGCAATGAATGGGGGACACCTGCGATTTTTTTATTTACTTTGGCAGGAGAATTAAAAAATAAAAGTTAAGAATTAAAAGTAGGAAGAACGCATCTAAATATCAATATGCTATATCGCGCTGGCGTCGGCGTCATCGTTAACGTTATCGTTGCAGCGCGAGCGCTGCACTCTGCCACCGCCAACCGATTTATACACTTTTTTCACCCATGATGGTGTGTTTCTGTCTACCGCTTGATGAGGGGCTTAGTTACTTGGTGCGTCCTACGTAGGCGTCGGATGAGGCATTGTCGAAGGGTTGGGCAAAGAACTTCTCAGCAGCTTTGTCTACGGCACCTTTCCATGGTTGTCCGCCACCGGCACTCTGTATCACCCATATCTTGAGTTGCTTCTTGTGCCAGTTGATGGCGCAATCTGTACCCCATGCTCCACCATGGCCAAACCACGCATCGTCGTTGTCGTGTACGGGTGCCCATAGGCCTAACGAGTAGCCACCCATGGTGTCGGGGCGTGTGGTGCGTGCCAACAGTTGTTTTACGGTTTCCTCTTCGAGGATACGCACACCGTTGTCGCCCATGCCGAGGTTCATCAACATCTTGTAGAACTTGAGCTGGTCGTTGGCTGTGGTCCATAGACCGGCACCTGCTGAGGCAAACACATGGTTGTCGTTGTAGGGGCGCTGTTGCCATCCCATCTGCTCGACCCATTGTGCTGGTGAGCCAGGTATGGTTTGATAAAGCTCTATCTTCTTCTTGAGTTGCTTGTCGGTGGGCCAGAACCAGGTGGACTTCATGCTTAGGGGGTCGAGTACTTCTTGCTTGAGGTACTGTTCCCATTTCATGCCTGTCACTACCTCTACGATGGCTGCACCGATATCGATGCCTGTATTTGAATATAGTTCGCGTGTGCCGGGCTCGAACATGAGCGGCGAGGCTGCGGCGATAGAGGCTACCTGACGTAAGGGGGCACCGCCGCTCCAACCGCCACCTGGTACGTCGTTGCGTTTGGCGCTAATCTCGAAGGGGAATCCACCTGTATGGTTGAGCACCATGCGCACGGTGAGTGTGTTCTGGGCTTTCACGAGTGTGCGCACACCATCTTTTTGGGTGGTTTCTACCCACAGCTCTTTGAATTCGGGCAGGTATTTTGCTACGGGGTCATCGAGCGATATCTTGCCTTGCTCGACGAGCTTGGCTATGGTGACACCGCAGAAGCCCTTGGTCTGTGAGCATTGCATGAACACGTTGTCCAGCTTGATGGGACGCTGCTGCGACACATCGGCATAGCCTATGCAGCACACCTCTTGCACTCCATCTTTGTAGAATATGCTGATGGCACCTGCCAGCTCGCCGCTATCTACATAGGGCTGTAGCGCCTCTTGGGCAAAGTGGGTGCCTGATGTCTTAGCACGTGATTGGGCATGGGTGGCAGTGAGCACTACGAGGAGCGAAGCCACGATACAGAGTATGCGGTGTTTCATCATATTGATTTTGTTTTGTAGCTGAACCGATTCGGGGTAGCTGGCGTTAGAAGTACATGGTAGAGTCGCTGCTATCCCACATCTGCTTGTAGTCGCGGGCCAAGCCACCTTCGGAGGTCTCCTTGTAGAGTGAGGGGAGGTCGTGTCCGGTCTTCTTCATCACCTCTACTACCTTGTCGAACGATACGCGGTGCACACCGTCGGTGAACATGGCGTAGGAGTTGGCATCCATGGCGCGGGCTGCGGCGTAGGCGTTGCGCTCGATGCAGGGGATCTGTACGAGTCCGCACACGGGGTCGCAGGTGAGGCCCAAGTGGTGCTCGAGACCCATCTCGGCAGCATACTCAATCTGTGAGGGCATACCGCCAAAGAGCTGTGCGGCAGCAGCGGCGGCCATAGCACAGGCTACGCCTACCTCGCCCTGACAGCCTACCTCGGCGCCCGAGATGGAGGCGTTGGTCTTGACGATGTTACCAAAGAGTCCGGCTGTAGCCAAGGCGCGTATGATGCGCTGCTCAGAGAAGTCGCGCGAGCGGTAGAGGTGGTATAGCACGGCTGGTAGCACTCCGCACGAGCCACAGGTGGGGGCGGTGACAATCTTGCCTCCGGCAGCGTTCTCCTCGCTCACGGCAAGGGCATAGGCAAAGAGGAGTCCGCGGGTGCGCATCGATTGCTGGTAGCCCTCGGCACGCACGTAGTAGTTGGCGGCCTTGCGGCGCAGACAGAGCGGGCCAGGCAGTACGCCCTCTTGTTCGAGACCACGCTGTACGGCTGCCTTCATGGTGTTCCACACCTCGCGCAGGTAGTCCCATATCTCGGGGCCTTCGCACTCCTCTACATACTCCCAATAGCTCTTACCGGTAGAGATGCACCACGAGAGTATCTCCGATGCGGTGCTCATGGTGTATACCTGCTTGTGCTCGATGGGGGCTTGACCCTCTTCGGCCAAGGCGCCACCACCTACGCTGTAGACGGTCCACTCAGCGATGCAGTCACCTGCAGTGTTGAGGGCACGGAACTTCATGCCGTTGGGGTGGAAGGGGAGGAATACCTTGGGCTCCCACACGATGGTGGTGCGCTCTGCGCCCAGCACCTCAAGGATGGCCTCGTCGGTCATGTGACCCTTGCCTGTGGCAGCCAAGCTGCCGTAGAGGGTTACCTCGAAGTGGGTGGCATCGGTGTTGCGTGACAGGAATTGTGTAGCGGCATTGCGCGGACCCATCGTGTGACTGCTCGAAGGGCCATGACCTATGCGGTAGAGTTCTTTTAGTGAGTACATAGCTGTTAATTTGTTATATTAACACAAAGATAGCATAAACGAGCGAAATAATATCAAGCTTGCTTGAATATTTCACAGCGAGTGCAGCGTATCTTGGCGCTTTTGCGCAAAGATAGCATAAACGAGCGAAATAATATCAAGCTTGCTTGGATATTTCACAGCGAGTGCAGCGTATCTTGGCGCTTTTGCGCAAAGGTAGCACAATTTCTATTATCTTTGCACCAAAAATAGGAATAATTTACGATAACACACACGGAATCTATGCATCGATTGGTAGCAACTATACTGTCTATTTTATTTATCCTTCCCTCGGTGGCGCAGAACGCGGTCGACACTACGGTGGTGGAGTCTCGCTTCAAGGCGGGAGAACTCATCATGCCGCTATCGCTGGTGGGCATGGGTACGCTGGGCTTTGTAGAGCCGGTGAGGAGTGCGCGCTTCGAGGTGCGCGACTTCCTTGACGAGTGGCGTGGCGATCATCGCACGACGGTGGACGACTACCTGCAGTATGTGCCTTTGGCATCGGTGTATGGACTGAGCCTCCTGGGGGCTGAGGCCAAGCATGGGTATGTAGACCGTACGCTGGAGTTGGCTACGTCGTATGTGGCGATGGGAATCATGGTGAATGCGGTGAAGTATACGGTACGCGCTGAGCGCCCCAATGGTTCGGCCTTCAACTCATTTCCCTCGGGACACACGGCAACCACCTTCATGGGGGCCGAGCTGGTGCGCATCGAGTATGGCGACGACTCGCCCTGGTATTCGGTGGGTGCCTATACCATTGCCATCGCGGTGGGTGCACTGCGTGTATACAATGATCATCACTGGTTTACCGATGTGTTTGCTGGCGCTGGCTTGGGTATCCTGAGTGCACGCATCGGCTACTGGCTGCTTCCCTACACACGCAAGGCGATGCATAAGATCACGGGATGGGATGCATTTGTGTACCCCTCGGTAAGTTATGAGGGGGCTACGCTGGGTGTGGCGATGCGCTTTTAATGATTGATATATACAAGTGTCCCCCTAACGGCATTAGGGGGACAATCTTTAGTTGATAACTTCTTTAGCCTTTCTTGACCGCCTTGCTGGCTCTCCATCCGTAGCTTGCTACGATGACGAAGCAGATGAATGGCAGGGCGAACGATGCGTTCACGGCGGGGAGGTGGCAGATGGTGCCGAAGTCGATGACATAACCCTGCAGGGGAGGCATCACAGCACCGCCCACAATAGCCATGACGAGGAAGGCTGCACCGAGGGTGGTATCCTCGGCCTTGACATCTTCGAGCGCTATGCCATAGATGGTGGGGAACATGAGGCTCATGAAGCCGCTGATACCGATGAGGCAGTAGAGGCCGCCCATGCCCTGGATGAGGATGGTGCCCAAGCTGGTGATGCAGGCGCCGATGCCGAAGAACATAAGGAGGCGGCGTGAGTTGATGTATTTCATCAGGAAGGTACTGATGAAACGCGAGGTGAGGAAGAGGGCCATAGCGGCAATGTTGAACTTCTGCGCGGTGGCCTTGTCGATGCCCAGGTTATCGGCATACTGTATAATGAAGGTCCACACCATGATCTGTGCTGCAACGTAGAACATCTGTGCTACGACTCCACTACGATAGAGTTTGTTTGCCCATAGACGACGGAGCGTGTCGCTGGTCTTGACCTCGACGCCCTCGCCACGGGTTTGGGGTATCTTGGTGAATACGAACACGAGGAATACGACGAACACCAGGAGGCCGAGCATCACGTAGGGGTCGCGGATGGTGGCCAGGTCGTGCAGGCGGATGTCGGCCTTCTCGGCTTGGCTGAGCGTGTGGAAGATGACTTCGCCTGCTGCATCGCGCTTGTCAGAGATGAGGTTGGGGAGCACGATGAGGGCGGCTACGGCCATGCCCGAGAGCGAGCCTATGGGGTTGAAGGCTTGTGCCAGGTTGAGGCGGCGGGTTGAGGTCTTCGGGTCGCCCAACGAGAGGATGAGGGGGTTGGCCGTGGTCTCAAGGAAAGCCAGTCCGAAGGTGAGCACATAGAGTGATATGCAGAAGAAGGTAAACTCCTGATAGGCTGCTGCGGGGATAAACATAAAGGCGCCGATGGCATAGAGTCCCAGGCCGACCAGGATGCCGCTCTTGTAACTGTATTTGCGGATGAAGAGGGCCGCAGGGATGGCCATGGTGGCATAGCCGCCATAGAAGGCAAACTGCACCAAAGAGGCCTTGGCTGCCGAGAGCTCCATGAGGGTTTGGAAGGCCGCTACCATGGGGTTGGTGATGTCGTTGGCAAAGCCCCACAAAGCAAATAGGGAGGTGACAAGAATGAATGGGATGAGATACTTTTTCTCTACAAGTTTGGATGTTTGCTTGCTCATGGTATTTCTTTTAATGTGTTCTATGTGCAAATGTAATGCAAAAGATTTATACGGCAAAACATTTGCAGATTCTAAATATATAAGTGGTGATTTTTAGGTAGATTCTTTATTCTTTCCTCCACCGATACGGGGTGCTGAAAAAGGCTTTCAGAATCAGTCTGATAGACTTTTTAAAAAGTTATCCACAGGCGGTGGAAAACTTGTTGAAAAATAATTGGTGGTTTGTAGTGGGGAATTGTGGGGAATTGTGTAACTTTGAAGCGAATTTATAAAATGGGGCAAAAGTATATGGCACGATTTATTGGAAACATAGAGGCAAAGACCGACGAGAAGGGGCGTGTGTTCCTTCCTGCGGCATTTCGTCGTGTGTTGCAGAAGTCGGGTGATGAACGTCTGATGCTCCGCAAAGATATCCATCAGCGCTGCCTGGTGTTGTATCCCGAGAGTACATGGTATGAGCAACTGGATGCGCTGCGTGCAAGACTCAACCGCTGGAGCAGTCAGGAACAGATGTGGTTTCGTCAGTTTGTGGCGGGGGTAGATGAGGTGACTGTCGATGGTAACGGACGTATCTTGATACCCAAGCGCTACCATGAGGCCATAGGGCTGCAGGGCGAGGTGCGCTTCATCGGTATGGATGACACCATCGAGCTATGGGCAAAGGAGGTGGCCGACAGTCTCTTTGCTGACGAGACATCCTTTGGTGCTGAACTGGAGGCGCTGATGAATGATAGAAACTGAGAGTGACAAGACTCTATATATATACGAATGACAAAAACAGAAGGTTCCGGAGATGGTATCGATGGACCGATTGAATGAAATAAGACTAATCTGAATCTCAATATGGAAATCCCTTATCACATACCCGTAATGCTGCACGAGACGGTAGACGGACTGGATATTGCTCCCGGTGGTGTGTATGCTGACATGACCTTTGGTGGTGGTGGACACTCGCGCGAGATCTTGCGCCGAATGGACGACACAGCACATCTCTATAGTTTCGACCAGGATGCCGATGCCGAGCGTAATGTAATGGATGACGATCGCTTCACCTTTGTACGCAGCAACTTTCGCTATCTGTACAACTGGATGCGTTACCATGGTGTGGAACAGCTCGATGGTGTGCTGGCCGACTTGGGCGTATCGAGCCATCAGTTTGACGAGGGGGAACTGGGTTTCTCGTTCCGCTTCGATGCGAAGCTGGATATGCGCATGAACCGCCGCGAGGGGGTGACAGCTGCCGATATCGTGAATACCTACGACGAGGAGCGTCTGGCTGAGATATTCTACCTCTATGGCGAACTGCTCAACAGCCGTAAGCTGGCATCGGTAATCGTGAAGGCGCGTCAGCAGGCTCCGATAGAGACGACGGGACAGCTCTATGAAACGGTGAAGCGCCTCTTCGGTCGCGACCGCGAGAAGAAGGAGATGGCCAAACTGTTTCAAGCATTGCGCATCGAGGTGAACCACGAGATGGAGGCGCTGAAGGAGATGTTGCAGTCGGCAACCGAGCTGTTGCGTCCCGGAGGTCGATTGGTGGTGCTCACCTATCACTCGCTGGAGGACCGACTGGTGAAGAATCTCATGAAGACGGGCAACGTAGAGGGTAAGGTGGAGCAGGATATCTATGGCACCAAGCCGTCGCCCTATCGCCTGGTGGGTAAGGTGGCCGTGGCAAGCCGCGAGGAGCAGGAGACCAACCCCCGCTCGCGCAGCGCCAAACTGAGAATAGGCGAGAAGAAGTGAATGACCCCTCAGCACAGAACAAGACATGGCATCTGAACAGAAGAAGAAAAATCCGATCAAGGGTGTACTCGATGGCGACATGCTGCTGAGCCCCTTCTTGCATCGCAACCTGGGCCTGCTGCTGCTCATCGTGGCGCTGGTCATCGTGTATGTGAGCAATCGCTATGCCTTCCAACATGAGCAGCTGGAGATACAGCGCAAGCGCACCGAACTGAACGATGTGAAGTACGAGGCATTGGCACGCTCGCGCGAACTGATGGAGAAGAGTCGCGAGTCGAACATACAGAAGTATATACAAGAGCAGGGAAGCGAACTGCAGGCTTCGACCCAACCTCCTGTGGTAATAAAGAAATAAGATAACACTATGCAAGGTCCGAAAGATAAAAAGATTATCTCACGCTACTTCACCATCATCATCTTGATGGCGGCGATAGGCATTTGCATCCTACTCAAGGCATTGTATGTGATGGTGTTTGAGCATAACTACTGGCATGTGGTGTCGAGCCGATACGTGGTGGATAGTGTGGCTGTGGCGCCTCGCCGTGGTAATATATTGAGTGATAATGGTGAACTGATGGCCAGCAGTGTGCCGCAGTATACGCTGTTTATGGACTTCATGGTGAGCGATCGCAATGAGGAACGACGCATCAAGGCGCAACACTACCGCGACTCGCTGCTGCGAGAGCACGAAACGGAGATATGCGAGGGATTGCATCGCATACTGCCCGATAAGAGTGTGGAGGAGTTTCGCCAGACCTTCCGCAAGGGACGCGAACGTAAGAGCCGCTACTGGAAGATATATTCCAAGCGTGTGTCGTATGCGCAGTATAAGGAGATAAAGAGTTTGCCTGTGCTCTGTCTGCGCTCCAGCGTTGGCGGATTCTTCACGGAGAGCAACATTCGTCGCGAGAAGATATATGGCTCGCTGGCCCAACGTACGCTGGGTGATGTGTATGCTTTGGTTGACTCGGCCAAGAACGGTATCGAGCTGGCCTATGATGAATACCTACGCGGTGAACCCGGATTGGGACATAAGAAGAAGATAAACAATGAGCATCTGACCATAGTGGATGTGCCAGCCAAGGATGGCATGGATGTGCAGACGACGCTCAACGTGGAGATACAGGATATTGCCGAGAAGGCTCTGCTTGATGTGCTGCACAAACAGAACGAGGTGTATGGCGGTGATGCTCGCACGGGTGTGGTCATCGTGATGGAGGTGGCTACGGGTGATATCAAGGCGATAGTGAACATGAATCGTTTGCCCTCGGGAAGCTACTATGAGACTAAGAACAATGCTTTGACCGACATCTTGGAGCCGGGCTCGACCTTCAAGACGGCCTCGCTGCTGGTGGCATTGGACGACAAGAAGATAAGCATCAACGACTCGGTGGATGCTAATCGTGGTCTCTATAAGTTTGGTACGGCCACGATGAAAGACCATAACTGGAATAAGGCCAGTGCCTATGGTATGCTCAGCGTGCCGCAGGTGCTGATGTATTCGTCCAACGTGGGTACAGCACGCCTCATCAATGACAATTATGGTAAGGAGCCCGAGAAATTTGTAGAGGGGCTGCATCGCATGGGATTGGCTACACACTTCCCGCTGCTCCCTGGTACGGGTCGTCCGGTGATACGCAAGCCCAACAAGGATAAGAGTAATTGGTCGAGTACGGCGCTGCCATGGATGTCGATCGGTTACGAGACACAGATAGCGCCTATCAACATCGTGGCGTTCTACAATGCCATTGCCAATAATGGTAAGTTTATGAAGCCGCGTCTCGTGAAGGCTGTCCTTGAGGACGGACGCGTGGTGAAGGAGTTTAAGCCCGAGGTGCTCATCGATAAGATTGCCTCGCAGCAGGCGCTCAACGATATCACCAAGATGCTAACCATGGTAGTGAATGAGCCTACGGGACTGGGACGCCAGGCAGGCTCTCAGGAGTTTCTCGTAGCTGGTAAGACGGGTACTGCGCAGATTGCCTCAGGTGGAGAACTCAAGGGTGGTGGACACCAACTCAGTTTTTGTGGTTTCTTCCCTGCCGACGCTCCGAAATATACCTGTATCGTATCCATCCAGACAAAGGGTGGACTCATCTCGGGTGGTGGCGTAGCGGGTGTCGTATTTGGCGACATCGCCAAGCGCGTGATGGCGCACGATGCGCGTCGCAATATCGATGAATTGGTCGATTCCACCGCAGTTTTCATCCCCGATGTGAAGCGTGGCAACATTGCCGATGCACGCCGTGTACTCGATGAATTCGACATTCGCCATGAGTGGGATGCCAGTCAGCCCTATCGTAACGCACGCCCTGTATGGGGTAAGGCCGAGAGTGCCGATCGTCAGGTCGAGCTCACAGAGATGCCTTTCTCACCCACGGATGGCAAGGTGCCCAATGTGAAGGGACTTGCTGCCAAGGATGCGGTGTATATGCTCGAGGCTTGCGGACTGCGTGTGCAGCTCTCGGGCATAGGCAAGGTGTATGCGCAGAGCATCCCGCAAGGTAGTGTGGTGAAGAAGGGACAAATCATCAGTTTGAAATTAAAGTAATAGGAGGACAGAAGATATGTTGCTCGCAGATATTATAAAGAACGTACGCATTGAAGAGATTATAGGTGATGTGCAACGTGACATCGCTGATGTGCACATCGACTCGCGCCGTGTTGCTGAAGGCCATCTTTTTGTGGCCATGCGTGGCACGCAGGTCGACGGACATAAGTATATACAGAGCGCCATTGATAAGGGTGCGGCAGCCATCGTGTGTGAACAGTTGCCTGAGACATTGGCTGAGGGTGTCACCTACTTGCGTGTGGCCGATAGCGAAGAGGTGGTAGGACCTATTGCTACAGCATTTAATGGATATCCTACTGAGACGGTGCGTCTCATCGGTGTGACGGGTACCAATGGTAAGACGACCATTGCGACACTCCTCTATGATATGTTCCGTGCGATGGGCTACAAGGTGGGACTTCTCTCTACCGTGTGCAACTATATCGATGGTGAGGCTATCCCTACGGAGCATACCACGCCCGATGCTATTACGCTCAATGCCCTGCTGGGTCGTATGGCCAATGAGGGCTGCAAATATGTGTTTATGGAGGTGAGCTCGCACTCGGTGGCACAGCGCCGCATAGGCGGACTGAAGTTTGCCGGTGGTATCTTTACCAACCTCACACGCGACCACATGGATTACCATAAGACCGTGGACAACTACTTGCGTGCCAAGAAGGCTTTCTTCGATGCACTGCCCAAGGATGCCTTCGTAGTGACCAATCTTGATGATAAGAATGGGTTGGTGATGACGCAGAATACCCGCGCCAAGGTGCACACCTACTCGCTGCGTAGCTTGGCCGACTTCAAGGGTCGCATCCTCGAACACTATTTCGATGGTATGATGCTGGAGGTCAATAATGTGGAGGTATTCGTGCAGTTTATCGGTAAGTTCAATGCCAGCAACCTGCTTGCTGTCTATGGCACCGCCTGCCTCCTGGGTAAGCGCCCCGAGGAGGTGCTCACCGTGCTCAGCATGCTGCGTCCCGTGAATGGCCGATTCGATGCGGTACACTCGCCCCAGGGATTCACGGCCATTGTGGACTATGCCCATACGCCCGATGCTCTCACCAATGTGTTGGGTGCTATCCATGAGGTACAGGGAGGCAAGGGACGTGTCATCACTGTAGTGGGCGCTGGTGGTAACCGCGATAAGGGAAAGCGTCCGCTCATGGCACAGGAGGCTGTGAAGGGTAGCGACAAGGTGATCATCACGAGCGATAATCCACGCTTCGAGGAGCCGCAGGATATCATCAATGATATGCTTGCCGGACTCACTCCGGAGCAGAAATCCAATGTGGTGACCATCACTGACCGCCGCGAAGCCATCCGCACCGCATGCTTGTTGGCGGCGAAGGGTGATGTTATCCTTGTGGCAGGTAAAGGTCATGAGACCTATCAGGACATCAAGGGTGTGAAACATCACTTCGATGATAAAGAGGTGTTGCGCGAGGCGTTTGGAATCTAAATCTATATAAGAAAGGAATATATATGTTGTACTATCTGTTTGATTATCTTAACAAGTTCAATGTGCCCGGTGCGGGAATGTTTACCTATATCTCGTTCCGTTCGTTGCTGGCCATTCTCATAGCTCTGTTGGTATCTACCATCTTTGGTCGCAGTTTCATCAATATGTTGCAACGCCAGCAGATCACCGAGACGCAGCGCGATGCCAGCATCGACCCCTTCGGTGTGCAGAAGATAGGCACTCCCACCATGGGCGGTGTCATTATCTTGGCTGCTATCCTCATTCCCTGTCTACTTTTGGGTCGTTTGGACAATGTGTATATGATACTCATGCTTGTCACAACTGTGTGGCTGGGTGGTCTGGGCTTTGCCGACGACTACATCAAGGTGTTTAAGCGTGACAAGGAGGGACTCCATGGTAAGTTCAAAATTGTAGGCCAGGTAGGCCTCGGCATTATCGTGGGCCTTACGCTCTACCTGAGCGACCAGGCCGTAATTCATGAGAATGTAGAGATGCAGCGTGGCGCTCATTCTACCACAGAGGTGGTGCATAAGAGCGAGGCACAGAAGTCTACCAAGACCACTATCCCCTTTGTCAAGAACAACAACCTCGACTACGCCAATGCCTTCAATTGGCTGGGCGAATATAAGCAATGGGGCGGCTGGGTGTTGTTTGTGTTCATGACCATCCTCGTTGTGACGGCCGTGTCGAACAGCGCAAACCTTAACGATGGTATGGATGGTATGGCTGCAGGAAACTCGGCTATCATCGGTGTCGTCCTGGGCATCTTGGCCTATGTGTCCAGTCATATCTCCATGGCTGGCTACCTCAATATCATGTATATCCCTGGTTCCGAAGAGTTGGTAGTGTACCTATGTGCCTTCGTGGGTGCTCTCATCGGTTTCTTGTGGTATAATGCCTTCCCCGCTCAAGTATTCATGGGCGATACAGGCAGCCTCACCATCGGTGGTATCATTGCCGTGAGCGCTATCATCATCCGTAAAGAGTTGCTCATCCCCATCCTCTGCGGTGTGTTCTTCGTAGAGAGCCTTTCGGTTATCATTCAGCGTCTCTACTATAAGATGGGTAAGAAGAAGGGAGTGAAACAACGCTTCTTCAAGCGTACCCCCATCCACGATCATTTCCGCACCTCGGTGGCGCAGGTGCAGAAGATGGATCCCGGCTGCACCGTTAAGGTGGCGCGCCCCGATGCATTGCTGCACGAGGCCAAGATTACCGTGCGCTTCTGGATTGTAACTATCATCCTGGCTGCATTGACGATAATAACATTGAAGATTCGATAAGACAAATATGAAGAGAATAGTAGTATTAGGCGGAGGCGAGAGTGGCGTAGGTGCTGCTATCCTGGCGCAGAAGAAGGGTTTTGATGTGTTCCTCTCGGACATGTCGAAGATTAAGGAACACTACAAGCAGATGCTCGACGAGCATCATATCACATGGGAGGAGCAGCAGCATACCGAATCGCTCATCCTCAATGCCGATGAGGTGGTGAAGAGTCCGGGCATACCGGGCGATGCACCTATGATGCTCAAGATTGCCGAGAAGGGTATCCCCGTAATCTCGGAGATTGAGTTTGCCGGACGTTACACCGATGCCAAGATGGTGTGTATCACGGGTAGTAATGGTAAGACGACCACGACATCGCTCATCTATCATATCTTTAAGAGCGCAGGCTATAATGTGGGTCTTGCAGGTAACATCGGTCAGAGCTTGGCCTATCAGGTGGCTATGTGCGATTACGACTATTACATCATTGAGCTCAGCAGTTTCCAGCTTGACAATATGTATGAGTTCCGTGCCAACATCGCCATTCTGCTCAATATCACGCCTGACCATCTCGACCGCTACAACCATAACATGCAGGAGTATGTAGACGCCAAGTTCCGTATCTTGCAGAATCAGACAGACGATGATGCCTTCATCTTCTGGAACGACGACCCCATCATCCAACGTGAGTTGTCGAAGCACGGCATCCATGCCAAACTCTATCCCTTTGCTGAGGGTAAGCGCGAGGGTGTTACCGCTTATGCTGATGCAGATGAACTCTACTTTACTGCGCCCTATGCCTTCAATATGGAACAGGAGGAATTGGCGCTCACCGGTAAGCATAATCTATACAACTCAATGGCGGCTGGTATCTCGGCTTCGCTCTCGGGTATCAAGAAGGAGGTTATCCGTGAGGCTTTGGCTACCTTTAAGGGGGTAGAACACCGCTTGGAGTATGTGGCTCGTGTGCGTGGTGTAGACTATATCAACGACTCGAAGGCAACGAATGTGAATAGCTGCTGGTATGCTTTGCAGAGCATGACGCAAAAGACCATCCTTATCCTTGGCGGTAAGGACAAGGGTAATGACTATACGGAGATTGCCGACTTGGTGAGCGAGAAGTGTGTAGGACTCATTTATATGGGTCTGCACAACGAGAAACTGCACGATTTCTTCGATCCCTTCGGTCTGCCCGTTGCTGATGTGCAGAGCATGCAGGATGCTGTGGATGCGGCTTATCGTATGGCACAGAAGGGCGAGGCTGTGCTGCTCAGTCCTTGTTGTGCCAGCTTTGATCTCTTCAAGAGCTACGAGGATCGTGGTGCTCAGTTTAAGGAGTGTGTGAGAAAACTCTAATAAATACGAACTATGGAATTCCTAAATAGAATCTTTCGTGGCGACAAGGTGGTATGGATTGTGTTCATGCTGCTTCTGCTCATCTCCATCGTAGAGGTGTTCAGTGCTGCGAGTATGCTTACGTATGGAAAGGAAAACTATTGGTGGCCTATCCGAGAGCATAGCATCAATATCTTGTTGGGCTTTACCGTGGTGTATGCGGCTCACCTGATTCCTTATCGTTTCTATAAGGCAGTACCGCTTGTGCTTGTTCCGCTCTCTATAGGTATGCTGGTATGGGTGCTGGTCAAGGGCGTGGCTACAAATGGTGCTGCTCGCTGGATTGACCTCGGCTTTATAACGATTCAACCCTCAGAGTTGGCCAAGGTGGGCGTCATCATGGGCACAGCGCTCATCCTGTCGCGTACACAAGGTGAGGAGGGCGCCAATACCAATGCGATGAAGTGGATTCTGTGGATGACAGGGGCTGTATGCGGACTCATTATATCAGAGAATCTCTCTACGGCATTGCTGCTGTTTGGTGTGGTGTTCCTGATGATGTATGTGGGTCGTGTCCCCATGAAGCAATTAGGCAAGGTGGTGCTTGCGATAGTCGTGGTGGGTACATTGTTTGGCTCGCTGCTGCTATTGCCCTATAAGACGCTGGATAGCGTGCCGGGTCTGAATCGTCTTACTACCTGGAAGGCGCGTTTCGAACGCTTCTTCGATAAGTCTGATCCCGTGCCTGCAGCAAAATTCCAGATTACCGACGAGAACTATCAGGAAACACATGCTGCGATGGCTATTGCATCGAGCAATGTGATTGGTCGCGGACCCGGTAACTCGGTGGAGCGCGATTATCTGCCGCAGGCCTACTCTGACTTCATCTTTGCTATTATCGTTGAGGAATTGGGCCTGTTAGGCGGTGCCTTCGTGGTGTTCCTATATATAGTGCTGCTTGTGCGAGCGGCCAAGATAGCGCAGAAATGCAGAGGCTACTTCCCAGCATTCCTTGTTATGGGATGTGCACTGATGCTGGTGGCACAGGCTACCATCAATATGTTGGTGGCTGTGGGGCTCTTCCCCGTAACCGGACAGCCTCTGCCGCTCATTAGTCGTGGTGGAACATCGACCATCATCAACTGTGGCTACATAGGTATGATACTTAGTGTGAGCTACTATACGGAAAAGATGATGGCTGATGCGCAGACATCATCGGTGGAACAAACTGAGGAGGATATCCCCGAAATATTGAGAGATGAAAATTGATAGATAAGACGCTTAACGATAAGAAATATGAATATCCGTGTAATTATCAGTGGTGGCGGTACAGGTGGCCATATCTTTCCGGCCCTCTCTATTGCCAATGCAGTGAAGGCTAAATGTCCCGATGCAGAGATTCTCTTTGTGGGTGCCGATAACCGTATGGAGATGCAGCGCGTGCCGGCAGCAGGCTACCGCATCATCGGATTGCCTGTAAGTGGATTTGATCGTAAGAACCTGCTGAAGAATGTGGCAGTGCTTTGGCGACTGGTAAAGAGCCAGTGCAAGGCACGTCGTGTCATCCGAGAGTTTCAACCTCATGTGGCAGTGGGCGTAGGTGGATATGCCAGCGGTCCGACACTGAAGATGGCTGGTAGCATGGGTATCCCCACACTGATACAGGAGCAGAATTCCTATGCTGGTGTAACCAACAAATTGTTGGCTCAGAAGGCTCACCGAATTTGCGTGGCTTATGAGGGCATGGAGCGTTTCTTCCCCAAGGATAAGATACTGCTCACGGGTAATCCCGTGCGGCAGAACCTGCTGGACAATCGTGCCGCTCACGATGAGGCTGTGCGTTCTTTTGGACTCGATCCTGCGAAGAAGACTATTCTCGTGGTTGGCGGAAGCCTCGGTGCACGCACCCTTAATGAGAGCATGCTGCAGGCGTGGGATGCACTCAAGGAATCAGACGTACAGGTTATATGGCAGACGGGTAAGTATTACTATGAACAGATTACCGCTCAACTCAAAGGTAAGGAACTGTCTAATGTACATGTGTGCGACTTTATCAGCAGCATGGATGCGGCTTATGCTGCTGCCGATCTTGTCATCTCTCGTGCGGGTGCAGGCTCTATCTCTGAGTTCTGCTTATTAGGCAAAGCGGTGATATTGGTGCCTTCGCCCAACGTAGCCGAAGACCATCAGACAAAGAATGCTCTGGCGCTTGTCAAGAAGGATGCTGCTCTCTACGTTAAGGATGCCGATGCTGCAGCTCAGCTGCTCCCGTTGGCGCTTGATACGATAGGGAATGAGGAGATGTTGAGCAACCTGCGCAGAAATATTCTAACTCTCGCTTACCATCATTCAGCCGAGGTGATTGCCGATGAGGTAATAGCATTGGCTATGAAGTACAGAGACAGTAAATAATAAGAGGTATAGTATAAAATAAGCCCCAAAGTTCCGAAAGGACTTTGGGGCTTATTTTTTATCTGTTTGTTTATAAGGAGATGGTCTCTTTGAATATCTCAGCTACAGTGGGGTGGGGGAATACTACCCGCTCGAGTTGTCGCAAGGTCATGCCTTGTTCGATGGCAATGCATGCGCTGCTGATGATCTCGCTGCATGGATTTCCTAACATATGTACACCTATTACGCGGTTTGATGCTTTGTCTGTGATGACTTTGCATAGTCCTTCGCCACCCTCGTTTTCCGCTACGAAACGTCCAGAGTAGGCCATGGGGAGTTTGGCGCAGGTGTATTCAATTCCTCGTTTTTGAGCCTCTTCTTCGGTGACTCCTACGCCAGCCACCTCGGGATTGGTGTATACGATGCCGGGGATGGCATCGTAGTGCATGGTGTCGTCGTGGCCACACAGATTGTTGATGACAACCTCGGCTTCACGACTGGCGGTGTGTGCCAGTAGAGAAAAACCAGTGACATCGCCTGCGGCATATACACCCTCGATGTTTGTGCGCATCTTTTCGTCTACCTTAATGCCTCCGCGCTCAAGGGCGACTCCTAATGTGTCGAGCCCGAATCCCTGTGTTGAAGGGCGTCTTCCTACGCTTACCAATATCTTGCCACTTGTGATGGTTGATTCGGCTCCTTCGGCATCAACAAATGTTACATCGTGGTCATTCACGCGTGTGACTTTGCACGAAAGGTGGAAGTGGATTCCGCGTTTGGTGTATTGTGCGCGCAGCATGGCGCTGATCTCTTTGTCCAACGAGCCCAATATCTCGGGCAGCATTTCTATTACATGTACTTCGCAGCCGAGGCTATTGTATAGTGAAGCAAACTCCATGCCGATGACGCCACCGCCGATGATGGTGAGACTTGAAGGGAGCTCTTTCATAGCCAATAGCTCGCGATTGGTCACGATGGCCTCGTTGGCAGACATGTCGAGTCCTTCGATGGGAGGAATAAAGGTCTCTGAACCCGTGCAGATGAGCAGGTTTTTGGTGAGGTAGCTCTCGTCGGCAGCCGTGATGCGTATGGTGCCCTCGGGCGTACGTCCTTCGATCATGGCGGCTGCTTTTACGACCTGTACATCGGCATTTTTCATTCTTAGTCCGACGCCCGCAACAAGTTTGCGTATGACTTTCGTCTTGCGATCAGTCATCTTCTTGTAGTCGGCTTCCGCGCCTTCGATGCGGATTCCGTATTTGTCGCCTTTGCGTGCTTGATCGTATAGCTTGGCGCTATAGAGGAGTGTCTTGGTGGGAATGCATCCTTCGTTGAGGCATACACCTCCGAGGTCTTTCTTCTCGAACAGGATAACTTTGAGTCCGCTCTTTCCAGCTTTCTCTGCGGCAACGTATCCTCCAGGACCGCCACCGATGATGGCAATGTCAAATAGATTTTCCATGGTATTCGTACTTTCTTCTGCGAAGATACGAATAAAGGTGCGAAATAACCGAATGTTTACTTTAATATTTCTCTGCGTGCAACTAATTTTCTTCGCGTGCGTATTCCTATTCTTGTATATATAGGTAGTCGTTGTCAAAGTCGAATGCAACGGCATGCTCCATGAATAATGGTAGTCCGATGAGTCCGTCTGTGGTGAATCGTTGCAATTTGTCTGTGACGCAGATGGTGGGCAGTGAAAGCGTGTGTCCCAGTATCTCGCAACTGAAGGGTTTGAATGCCTGTGCTACCACTTCGCCTCGCTGGTTGTATCCTGCTGTGAGGGTTATCGCCTTGTTCTCGTTCAAGAAACGCTGTACTTCGGGGCTTTGCTCTCTGAGGTATAGTGGCATGGGGTTTCCCAAGTCGATGTTGAAATTCCCCTCTAGGGAGAGGGCCGATTCGCTTGTCGTTATGGTGATTGTTGTGCTGATGGCAGGCATGCGCATATAGCTTCGGTGGTTTATCTTATGGCGCGTGCAGTCCCAACTTTGCAGTTCGTTGCGTGTGAGCATGCGCATCTGATTGTTCTTGATGTCGAGCATTACGATGCGGCTCCCCCAATCATTCTTCTGTCGCAGTCGTTGTATTGGGATGGTTACCTCTGTTTCGTTACGGTAGTGCGACAATACCAGGAATTCGCCTTCATATACGCAGTCGCTCATCTTTAGGCTGCCCTTTGCGCGGTGGGTGATACGGTATACGGTTCCTCCCAAGTTGATTTCCTTGTTCATGTTGTTGGGGCGTATCGTAAGTCCCAGTTCGTGCTGGTGCTTATGGATGAAGGCGCTGTCGATGAGCGCGGCATGTATACCCGACTCAATCATGACTGACGATAATACTCGGTCGTTGAGTAGGGTGTGGAAGGCATAGTGTCCGCTTCGTGTGCGGTATAGGCGCATGCCGCCTACAGGATCTACTTGTGCCCACAGCATGTTGCTTAGGCAACAGACGAGTATGAGGATAAGTCTTTTGGTCGGTTTCATGTCGTTTTGTCGTCTTAAAGTAACTTTGTGAATAAAAAATGAGTGATAACTCCGACTCAGCATCATTCGTTATCACTCATCTGGTCGGAAAGAGGCGACTCGAACGCCCGACCCCTACGTCCCGAACGTAGTGCGCTACCAACTGCGCTACTTTCCGATTGCGCTGCAAAATTACAAATAAATTATGAATAATGTGCGATGAAACCCAATTTATTTCCATGCTATTTGGTAAAATGGCTGATTTTTGGGCTAAAAAAGATAAAAAAGCAATAAAAATAAGAAAAAATATGCTTTTTGTTTGGTGGTTTCATAAAAACATACTACCTTTGCACTCGCAAAACGGAAAGGTGCCATAGCTCAGTTGGTAGAGCAAAGGACT
>JAFZFZ010000023.1 GCA_017557005.1 Bacteroidaceae bacterium
ACATCATAAGACAGCTTCTTGTACTACTTGTCTGTATGGAAAATATTTTCAAAGAACTCTTTCTTCAGCGCTCTCAAGGGGTGTCCCTCTCGATTGCGGATGCAAAGGTAGATACTTTTTACATACTGACCAAACATTATTACTACTTTTTTTCAGAAAAAAATCAAGAAAAATCACAATGCGCTGATTTTCAAGCATGACGTATTTTAGGGATTTTTAAGAATCTTGAAGAAATTGACAAATACATATTGCAAAACATAAAAATTGAGAGGTTTTGGAGATTTTAGAATAATCCCCTACATATTGGCGTTCGTTAGAAAAATATTGAAGCTTTTTTTCGGAGACACTTACATTCGCGGTAAAATGCCAAAGTAAACTTTGCATTTTGCTCGCGAATCAGTACTTTGCAGTAAACCGCGAGGATATTCTCGCTCGCTGTGAAAAATTTTCAAGCAAGCTTGATATTTCTCGCTCGCTTATGAGTACTTTGCGGTAAACCGCGAAGATATTCTCGCTCGCTGTGAAAAATTTTCAAGCAAGCTTGATATTTCTCGCTCGCTTATGAGTATCTTTGCCATGCAATGAAAAAAAATAAAAAGAATTACATACAGTACGTAGCATCTTTACTTATATTATATATAATAGGAGGGCACACGCCACTCCATGCCTTTACACGCATCTACGGACAAGTGGTAGACTCCATCACCCTCGAAAGAATCCCCTACGTATCGGTATATCTACAAAACACCACCTACGGTTGCCCAACCGATAAAGATGGGCACTTCTCATTTGTCATGCCCGACAATCAGGGTACACTCGTCGTTTCGTCGGTAGGATACAACGAAAAGCGCATCCCCATCTACCCTGACACCTCCTATCCTTTACAAGTAAATCTATCCGCCACAACATACGAGCTCAACGAGGTAGAGGTAAAAGCGGGTAACGAACTATACCGACGCAAAGGGAATCCAGCAGTAGAATTGGTACAAAGCATCATCAAACGCCGCAGCGCCTATCGGCTCGATAGCCACGAATACTATAGCCGCAACCGCCACGATTTAACCATTCTCGCGCTCAGCAATTTCAAAGAAAGCGAGATTGAGGCAGAGTTACAAAACAAAAACGGACTACTCTACCAATACATAGACACCTCATTGATTTCAGGAGAACCTATCCTGAATGTCTCCTCACGCGAACTCCTTGGTAGCGATCACTACAGCAAAACACACCAAACACTAAAAAAGCATATTGTAGCACGTCGCCGTACCGGTGTAGACGATTTCATCCCCGAAGAAGAGATTGACGGCGTATTAGAAGAAGTATTCAAAGATGTAGACCTCTTCCAGAACGATATAGACATCTTCCGCAATCGATTCGTGAGTCCACTATCTGCATTGGGTACCACTATATACAAGTATTATATTATGGATACAATACTTGTAGAGGGCACTCCGTGTGTAGACTTGGCCTTCGTACCCTTCAACTCCGAATCGCACGGCTTCACCGGACACCTCTACATCACCACCGATAGCACCCACTTCATCAAATGGGCGCAGCTACGCACGCCACACAATATCAACCTCAACTTTGTACGTACCCTCGACATCACACAAACCTTCACACCCGCCCTTGATGGCACCCCCCTACTCGATCGCGAATCGATGATAGCTGAGATTGAAATCGCCGAACAGCTCAACGGCATTTACGCAAAGCGCGAGGTCAACTACAGCAACTACCAACTTGACACCCCCACACGCCCCGACCTATTGGCCCGTCCCGAAAGTATCATCGAAGAGGAAGATGCACGCCACAAGGACCAACTGTTCTGGATCACTAACCGCATCGGACATGTCAACCCCAAGGAACTATCAGTAGGCGACATGATGGAAGAGCTACGCAAAGACCCGCTCTACTATTGGACCGAACGGATAGCCTCCTTCCTTGCCTCAGACCACATCCCCAACAGAAAGATAGAACCCAAGTTCTTCTACGGTCCCCTTAGCACCTCTATCAGCAACAACAACCTTGAGGGTCTACGCCTCCGCGCCGGTGGCATGACCTCGGCCCATCTCAACCCACACCTTATGGGCCGCTTCTTCGTGGCCTACGGATTCAAAGACGAAAGACTCAAATACATGGGCGAGTTGGAATACTCCTTCAGCCCAAAGAAAGAGCATGCCAACGAGTTTCCCATCCACTCATTGCGCCTACACTACGAAAACGACACCTACCAATACGGACAAGAATACCTATACACCAGCAAAGACAACCTCCTACTCAACTTCAAACGCATGGACGACAACCTGATAGGTTATCTCCGCAAGACCGAGTTGTCATACAACCGCGAACATCACAACCACTTCTCCTATGCCCTTACCCTTCGCAACAAGGTATACGAAAGTAGTCACCTCATGCCCTTCGAGACCCGTATCGACGGTCAACCGCATTTCATCAGCGAACTCTCCCAAACAGAATTGGAGTTAAGCCTACGCTATGCACCTGGCGAGAAGTTCCTACAAAAGAAATGGAATCGCACCTCGCTCCTCCCCGAGCGCCCTGTATTCGCACTATCCCACAGCATCACCATAAAGGATGTTTTAGGCAGTCAGTTCACCTGCCACCACACCGAAGCAAGTGCCCGCAAACGCTTCTGGCTCTCATCGTTCGGCTACATAGATGGTATCGCCAAGGCAGGGCGTGTATGGAACGACGTACCCTACCCTCTGCTCATCATCCCCAGCGCCAACCCCTCCTATACGATACAGAAGGAATCGTTTGCGCTCATGAACCCAATGGAATTTATCGCCGACACCTACGCATCATGGGAAGCCACCTATTATATGAACGGACTCATCCTCAACCGCCTGCCACTCATCAAGCGTCTCGGCTGGCGCGAAGTCATCGACTTCAAGGGCTTCTATGGCAACTTGCGCCCCAACAATATTCCCGACACGAACAACAGCAATGGTATATATTTATTTCCAACGCAAACTTTCACAACACAAAGTCTACAGTCAACGATCAACAGTCAACAGCCGAATCTCAACAACATAGTTGTTAACGGCCTACAACCAAAAGCCACAGCACCTCCCTATATGGAACTATCCATCGGTATTGAGAATATATTCAAGATACTCGAGATAGACTACGTGCGCCGCCTTACCTACTGCGACACACCCGGCATCAGCAAGCATGGCATACGCCTACGCTTGCATATACAATTCTGATGTGAGTTTTTGGCTATTGGCTGTGGGCTATCGGCTATTGGCGGTTAGTGTTTAGGGGTTAGGGATTGGGATTGGCGATTGGCTTCTTGCTAACGGCTAATGGCAAAAAGCCAACGGCCAACAGCCAACCACTAACAAGGCTGAATAAGGTCGGGATGAATAGTAGCCATAGCCACAGCTATGACACCCTGAATAGCAATCACGACGCGACGGTCACGTGCACCTTTGACCTTAACAAACACACCTTCATAACCTTCAAAGTCGCCACCAATCACACGCACACGCGTCCCCTTGGCAAGATTTATCTCTGAAGGGTCAAAGAACATAAGCGATTCGTTATAGGTACCACATGCAGCAATGAAATGTCCCATCTGAGCATCGGGCACTACAATTTTATCGTGCGCCTTATTCGTCATATATTGCAGAAACGGCATGCTACGCTTAGCCTCCTGTATGACACTCTGTTGCGCATGCACAAAAATCAAGCTGCTGACAATAGGAACCAACGCCTTTTTATGAGCCTTCCCGCTAACCTTAATCGCATAACGCATTGGAACAAAACATTCTATTCCACGTTCCTTAAGTTCCTCCTGCGCCTTCAATTCTCGTCGATAGGTAACACGCATTGCATACCAACGCACACTATCATCAGGTTTTCGTATGGGAGGGATTATAGGCAATTCTATTTCGGGATTCATGACACTCTTTCTTTTTATAACGCAAAGATACACCTTTTTTTTATCCTACAAAAAAGGAGCGGCAATATTACCACTCCTTTTATTTTCATTATCGTACAATCAATTCATTATTCCCATACCACTTCCATTGTACCTCGATGCTGGGGAGCTGCCACAACATCACCTTCGCCAAGAGGTTCATCAGAGAACGACACTAACACGTTAGCTGTCTGCTCATCATACTGACCAAAGGGATTATTGGCAAGAATAATACGCGGGATATAATAACCTGCAGGATTATTTACAACATCATCGCTCACACGGTCCATCAAGATAATACCCGTAGATTTACCGCCAAGTTCCTTAGTCAACAAGTAGTTGTAGAACTCGTTATTGATCCAGTGTGAAAAACGCGAGATATCACCCGACATACCAGATGTATTCGAAGCTGCAGTCAAGGCTCTATACGCAAAATAAGAGAGTACATCACCTTCATAGCCGCTCATATCAGTCAAAGAATTAGGAAGATATGAATTCTGAATATCCTTACTTATAAAATATCCACACAACGAATTTATGTAAAGAGTATTACCTACACGCTCTTCACCCAAAGCCTTATCCAAGGTAGTGATGACATTAGATAGTTTCTCTTGTGTTGAATTTGCCCAGAAGAAATCACGTTTCTCACCTGCAGCATCAACATAGAAGCTACCCTCTATATCTGATACGCGAGTCCACTCTTGTGCCCAAGCCTTATAACTTGCCACGCCTTCACTAGTATAGACATCATAAGCAAAGTCGGGTTCCAAGGTAAGTTTTGCAATATAGTCATCAGATATTGTATTACGTGTATCATTTTCTTTTGTTGATACATCGAACGGACGACCAGGTTTACCATCATATTCCAACGCCTGCTTATAACTATCGCTTATACTATTCCAATCGTTATTACCGATACCGCGATAGAAAGCTGATTTTGTATATCCACGTCTCTCCCACTTATCCTTCACAGCACCCCAACCTTGAATTACAAGAATATCTTTATTGGTGAGCACGTCCGAAACCACGGGAAGATCACTATGGTATGTTCTCGACAATATATTACCCAACAAACCTGACAAGTATTTCTCTAACTGCACATAGTTATCCTCACACTCAGAGGTAGGACGAGCAATACAGAAAAGTTTACCTCGTGCATCATTCAACGACATATAGGGGTTATACAATGCAGTACCTGTGGTAATCGTTCTTTGTCCGTCCACAGTAACTTCGGTACGCAAAGGCCATTCACCTTCGCTCACTGTATCCCAGAAACTGCTGAGTTGGCTCATAAACTTAGAGGGACTACGGCTATAGGTAACATTTCCGGTACTTGTATTTCTAAGGTCCCAACCATCATTTTGCTGATAGGTAATAATTACCATAGCAAACTCTGTAGGATTAGCAAGCAATTCGGTCTTAACCGCCTCTACAGCCTCACCCAAAGTCAAGTCAGAAGGAATCGTATTACAATACACCAACGAACGTGACAAATCATTTGTACTGTTCATATCAACCGTAAACTCGAAGCAACGAATACCCTGATCCCAAAGTTGTTCTACGGTAAGTTTCTGCTGCAAGAAAGTTTCGTAACTATCCCACTGAGAAGTATGTCCGCTCGCAGCGCCACCAGCAGCTGGGATAGAGAGGTTGTGCAAATATGTTTCCTCCGGAACACTTGCATTCCATTTGTCGAGTCCGACATTAAATACTGCCTTAGAGAAACTAACACCTATACCAGAAAGTATGTTCTTCTTCTTTGCCTCCACAATTGACAAACCACTTCCCTTAAGTGTAGCCTTCTTTGCTGCTACACCTCCTGCATACACCAAAGTAACATCTATTTCACTCAAGTCAGTATCCAGGATCATAAATGCAGTAAAGGTCAGTTTATCACCCACCAGCAAATCGATTGTTTCCTCTTCTTTCGCTACAGGAATAGTCACTGTATGATGCGCTTCAGTTTCCGACACATGGGTAACAGTTCTGCTATCGAACTTCACAGCAAAATCTCCACAGATGGCTTTCTCTGATGACAATGAAACCAAATTAACACCTTCGATGGGGAATGAACCAGTATTCTGTAACGTAATTTCTACAGCAGTAACAATCGGAGTAAACACCAGATCTACACCATTCGACGGAGTAGTTGTAGCATCAGCCAACATGTAGGCATAGCGCATTGAGGGATGAATCGTATAATGCTTATTCCCATTTACCTCTTTCGGAGCCACAAAAGATGCCGGACGCTGCAAGTTGGGCAGATATGCGTTAACTTCATTCTCACCAATAACCAACGCATCTGCAGCAACACCATCATCCTCGTATTTGCTCAGCATCTGAGGTGACGGATATACTCCATAGATTTTATGCGTACCTTCGCCCCAACAAAGACCCTTATCGCCATCTGCCGCAATAAGACCTGTGCTATGAGTTGAGTTGTAACCATCTCCCTTAGGATTACTAGTATCGGGATTAGTTAAATTTCCATCTGCATCGTATACGGGTGCCTCAATATAGCTGGTCACACTATAGTCACAATATTTCAATGCACTATTGGGCAAAGTTGCCTGTTCGCAGTAAATGCGCACCATATCGCCTTCATACCATTTAATCTCTGTTCCTGTGGCACCTTTATCTCCATAAACGGTACGAGTGGCAGACGAACGGCTATTTTCATATTGCAATGTACCTCCAAAGGCAATTTCCTCACCGGGCTGGGCAGGAGCATACTTACCACCTCCCCAAATATCATTTTGACAGCTACTGAACACAAAGAGGACCAATGCCATCAGTGCAAAATATCTATTTTTCATATGTTTATTTCCCTTTAATACGAACTACATTATTTTTATTAGTTCCAATCAGACACGGTAAATGTATTGCCAGAGTTATCTGTAAACGAATCATTACCGCCAAAATCGATATCCCTTCCCGTTTCGTGCTCGCTTGCCTTCACTGGGTTTGGACCATATATTGAACCACAGAATCCTCCCTCGAGTTCTATGGTTGCCCGCTGTGTGACGGGCGATGTGTAATGCTTTTTCTCTTCCATTTTTTGTTACACGTAATACATTTGGTTACACATTCAATCTCGTATTTAGCATTAAGTTACTGTCTCTTCAAACAAAAACCTTCAACGACTAATTAGAGATAGTGCACAAAATTACGCATAATTAATTAACCTGCAATACATATTTAATATTTTTTTAAACCTAATGAAAACTTTTTCCAGCACCATAAACAGAGTGCACTTTACTTGCATTTTTTCTATGCCACCTACATGTTACAAATGAGAATTATTTATGCACTCACACAGGCCAAATTGTGCAAAAAGTGAAAAAAATTAGCCACAATTGACGAAATTATACCACATTTTGTTAAAAAATGTTTTTTTATTTAGAAAACAACATTATATTTGCAAGCAAGTACAACTATACATGATAATTATCAACAAGCAACCGCCTCCACATAATAGGGACTTTATGCCTTATACTCAAGGAGCAGTTGTTTGTTTATTTTAAAATGAAACGGGCAAAATCTACAATAGTATGAAAAGGACGCTATTATCATTTACATTGAGTGCTGTATGTGCAATGAGCATACAAGCACAAACTGCCGCGACAACTATTGAAACGAAGAAACAGACTTTATTTTCTTCTGTTAATCATGCGAGCACCCCCTACCGCATTCCCGCAATAGCCACATTGAACGATGGTACAATTTTAGCAATTGCCGATCAACGTCCCTGTGGAGCTGACGTAGGAAACGGCGAGGTAGACATCTATGCCAAAGTGGGTATCATCAACAAAGATGGTTCGTACACTTGGACACCGAGCAGTACCGACCCCTCAGCAGAGGGAGGGCTTAAAATTGCCGATGGCAACAGCAGTAACGGCTATGGCGATGCGGCAGTAGTTGTTGACCGCGAAAGTGGCAACGTGCTTGTTATCTGTGTTGCAGGCAATGTTGTCTTTAGTAATGGTTCGTCATCAAAGCACAACAAAATGGCTCGCATTACAGCCAGTGCTACTGAGAACGGACTTTCGTGGAATGCACCCGAAGATGCTACGACCGCATTTTTCAACAACTTGCTCCCCGACGCATACACCATGTTTATGGCATCGGGCAAGATGATCCAGTCACGTACCACAAAGGTTGGAGACTATTACCGTATCTACGGAGCGCTTTTAGTGAAACAAAAGAAGAACTTCCTCCAATCAGAGAATGTCAACTATGTAGTATACTCTGACGATTTCGGAAAGAACTGGAGCATTCTTGGCGAGAAATCATGCATTTCAAGCGCCGACGAAGCCAAAGTAGAAGAGCTCCCCAATGGCGACATCGTCATCAGTAGCCGCGCCAAGGGTGGACGTATCTTCAACGTATACAATATGGAGACTGCAAGTTGGGGATCACAGCAGACCTACACATTTGCCAGCAACGCTCAAGCTTGCAATGGTGAGCTCATGCTCTATAGCAACGTAACAAGCACTTCAACAGGCACACAATCCACCATCCTGTTGCAATCACTCCCTACTGGCAGCAGCCGCAGCAACGTATCAGTATATTATAAGATAATAGATGAGGACACCCAATATACACCATCAGATTTCAAGTCTGGGTGGACCAAGGGCATTGAAGTAGACAATGGTGCATCAGCCTACTCTACCATGACCATCCTACCCAATGGCGAGATAGGCTTCCTCTATGAAGACAATTATGACACGAGCAAGGCTTCAGGTGATTATTCGGATATCGTTTTTGTTCCTCTCACTGTAGCAGAAATTACTGGTGGTGCTTACACCTATACAAAACCCGAAGTACCAGAAGAGCCCGAAACTCCTACCCCAAACACTTACGAGGTAAATGCTGTAAAGGGCAAGATTGGCACCATGAGCTACTACATAGCTACCTTCAGCGCCCCCGAAACGACCCTCGTTCCCGAAGGCGTAAAGGCATACTACATCAAAGCCAGCAAGAACGACCGTGTAGTACTTACGCGTGTCACCCCCGGCAAAGCTATACCTGCTTACCAAGGCGTTGTATTAATCTCTACAACAGAGACATTTACCATGACAGCCGCAACAACCAGCACTGTCGACATCACCGCTGACACCGCCGACAATGCGAATAACGCAACCGTGACAGAAGAGGCAGCCCTTACTGGTAACCTACTGGCACCCGCGATTGATGGTATAATCCCCTCTGGATCATACGTATTGGCAGTTAAAGGCTCGGGCAGTTTGAATGGTCAATTTGCATTCTGCGCCACAAGTCAAGCCATCAACCTCTCACCTAATCGTGCATTCTTGAGAATTATCAGCACAGCACATGCATCACAAATGCGCATCAGTTTTGAAGAGGAAATGGAAAAGGAAGAAGAGACAGGTATTGACAACGAGTTGAATACATCCGAAGAGACTCCTATCATCTACGATCTCATGGGACGCCGCGTCACAGAGATGCAACCTGGAAAGATTTACATCATCAACGGAAAGAAAAGGCTTATTCCAAATAATTGAATACAAGAACAGCTATAAAAAAGAACGATGGTCAATATTCATTGATCATCGTTCTTTTTTATTATCAATTATAGGCATTATAGCGAGCCGATACATTCACGCAAAGAGTCTACCCAATAGGGAACTTCAATATCATAGGTTTGCTTTATCTTTGTCTTATCGAGCACTGAATAGTGAGGGCGTGCTGCAGGCGTAGGATACTCCTCTGTATGGAGCGGTTTCAGTGCGCATGTGGTAATGCCTCCAAGCGCAAAGATCATCTTCGTAAAGTCGTACCATGAGCATACTCCTTCGTTGCTATAATGATATATGCCTGGCACTATACCTTTATATATTATACATTGTATCGCACGAGCGAGGTCACGAGCATACGTAGGTGTACCCACTTGATCAAACACCACTCCCAACTCGTCACGTTCGGCACCAAGGCGAAGCATTGTCTTCACGAAATTATTACCAAAGGTACTATAAAGCCATGCCGTACGAATAATAACTGAATTAGGACAGATCGCAGTGATAGCCTCCTCACCAGCCAATTTCGTAGCGCCATAGACCGAATTGGGACACGTTTCATCATCTTCACAATAAGGTTTGTAGTGCTGACCATTGAACACATAATCTGTAGATACATGTATCAGTGCAGCATCGTGCTTAGCTGCCACACGAGCCAAGTTGGCTGGAGCCTGATGGTTGAGCTTATCACAAAGTTCCGTGTCTTCTTCAGCCTTATTAACATTGGTATAAGCCGCGCAATTGACAATACAATCAATTGCATGTTCTACCACAAAGCGCTCTATCGCCTCTTGATCGCAAATATCAAGTTCGGCCACATCGGTAAAATGATACACTACGTCGGTTTGCATTGCCGCCACCACACGCATTTCATTTCCTAATTGTCCATTGGCTCCTGTAACGAGAATATTTTTCAGCATACGATTATTTGAATTCAGACATTCTTCCATACAAATTCTATATTAATAGAGGTATTCAATCAGTCCTCCAAGTCGAGTTCTCCGGCGCGCTCCTTGCTATAGTAATCTGAGAGGAGTCCGACGAACTTGACGATGTCGGCCACAGCACCTGCCGTCTCCCGGCTCACCTCCTTGCGCTGCAGGCGAAGCATCCACACTCCATAGAGTGCATCGAAGCAGTTTTCGAGTTCCGACTTATCCTGTCCGCCCTTGGCGCGTATCTCTACAATGAAGGGCAGGGCCTTGTAGTAGGCTGCTTGATAGAAGGGGAACTTCTGCGAGTGCATCAATCGGCAATGGAGATCGGTAAGCGAGATGATTACATTCTTATTGATCTGAAGATGACCGCTCTGCTGCACTCCTTCGATGCGCATCATCTCTACAAGGTTGGCATACCACTCCACCATCTCGGCATGTTGCTCGGCAGGCAGGTTGTAGGGAGCTACCATGGATTGCTCCAGCTTGTCTACATCGCAGCCATTGGCGCGAATCAGGTCCTCGACCTGCCACATATAGAGCAGGTATTCGGAGATGCTCTGTTCTTTCAGCTTTCTTGATATGATCATGATTCTATGTATAATCCGGTTTTACACTTGCAAGTGTCATGCAAAGTTAGTGCAAATTTTCGATTAAGCGAATAGTATGGCCGTTTACTTGCTCAGACAGATGCAGGAATTTACAATCTCCATGACTCCAGTTCGGCAAGTGCACGATAATAGTCGCGGTCGGCACTCAGGCTACGGTCAAGGTAGTCGTAATAGAGCTCCAGCCCCTGCAGATACTCAAGCACGGAGATGAGTCCTTCCTCCATGGCACGCGCCAACATGGCGCTGTTGTTTGCCTCGTCGAGGGCACAGTGATAGAGCGCAGCCGTTTGCTGCAGTCCTCTCACGCGTTCGTAGCCTTCGAGCATATAGGCATGTACCTGGAGCTGGGCATCGGTCTCGCGTGCTTCGGCTGCACTGAGCGCGGCACGTGCCGAACGCACCTGGTTCTTGTTGGCCCAAAGGGGCACGTTCACCCCGATGGCAAAACCTTGTGAGCGCTCGCCCGTGAGATGACGCTCGTGGATGTAGGTGCCTGAGATGGTGGGCAGATGGAGTGTCTTGGAAAGCGACAGCTCGCTGCGACGTGTCTCACGCTCTTCGCGCATCACCGCCAAAGCGGGGCTGTGGGCCATGGCCTCCTCGTACCACTGCTCGAAATTGTCAGGGAGGAGTTCCGGAGCATATTCGGCGCTATCGAAAGGGAGCTGACGGCCGCCATTCAGATAGGCAAGGCGCGTAGCCAATAGGGTCTTCTCCATGTCCACACGTGCACGCTCGGCCTGCAATGCCGACAGGCTCAACAGTACATTGTTATAGGAGAGCATGTCGGTGTCACCGCTGTCGAGACGGCGCTTCTCGGCCTCCACCACCTGATGGGCATACGCTAAGCGGCGGTCCAACTCGGCAGCCAGCGCATTGTAGTATACCCAATCGATGCATACGAGCTTGGCTTCGAGGAGCACGTCGATGCGCATACTGCGGTACTCTTCGTCGACAAGGCGGTCTTTCTGTCGGGCCACGGCCTTACGCTTGCCCAGGGCTGTGGAGAGGTCCACAGACTGGGAAACGGAGAGTTCCATCATATTGCCCGTCTGCTCGGCTCCCTCCCACATGCGCTTCATCGCCACCTCAGGATCGGCGAGGGTGATGCCTGTATGATTCTCCAACTTGCGGGCCTCGGCCTCACGACGCAAAGCGACGAGCGTGGCATTGTTGGCCTCAACACTATCGAGCACCTGGCAGAACTGATTTCCTTGAGCAGGAGCAAGCAGGGCCCAGCCTATCATGATAAAGGCTGTAATTGATCTATAGTTCATCATATCTCTTCCTTCTTTGTATGTTTTGAAATCAACACGTACACAACGGGGACGATAAATCCATTGAGCAATGTCGACGTTGCCAATCCGCCAAGGATAACCTTAGCCATCGGACTCTGTATCTCATTACCTGGAAGGTCGCCGCCAAGCGCCAAGGGGATCAGTGCCAAAGCGGTGGTCAGCGCGGTCATCAGGATGGGGTTGAGGCGGTCGACAGAGCCACGAATAACGCTCTCGACAACGGAATGTCCCTCGTGGCGCAAGTCGTTGTAACGCTCGATGAGGAGCATGCCATTTCTTGTGGCGATACCGAACAACGAGATGAAACCGATGAGAGCAGGGATGCTCAGCTCGCCGCCCGTAATCCACAACACCAGCACTCCGCCTATCAGCGCCAAGGGCAGGTTGATGAGGATGACTGCCGACTGCACCAGGCTGCGGAACTGATTGTAGAGCAACAGGAAGATTACCATGACTGCAAAGACAGAGGCCAGCAGGATGGTGCGCGAGGCATTCTCTGCATTTTCAAACTGTCCGCCATACTCTACGTGATAGTCTTCGGGCAGTTCAATCTGCTCCTCAATAATGCGGCGCATGTCAGTAACCACTCCACGCAGGTCGCGTCCAGCCACATTGGCCGACACCACTACCTTGCGCTCCACATTCTCACGATTAATCGTGTTGGGACCTACGGAAGAGATCACATCGGCAATCTGTCCCAGAGGTATCTTGCTGTCGCCGGCATCCACTATCATGCGACGTATGTCATCGGCCGTAGCGCGACTGCTATCGCCCACCTTAAGGACAAGGTCGAACACACGACGACCCTCGTAGACCTGCGACACGGCCTCACCGGCCAAAAGGACGCTGACCATATCAGCAAACTCGGGCATGGTCACGCCATACTTGGCCATCACATCGCGCTTAGGAACAATCTTCAGCTGGGGACGCTCCACCTGCTGCTCCACATTCAGGTCGGCCACCCCTTCGACACCCTCCACGGCTGCCTTGATGCGGTTGCCAATCTGATACATCTCATTGAGGTCGGTGCCAAACACCTTCACTGCAATGCTTGCTCGGGTACCCGACAGCATCGCATCGATGCGGTGGGTGATGGGAGCGCCTACCTCGATGTTTACGCCCGGCAGGGTGCCCAACTTCTCACGCACCTCGGCGATGAGCGCATCTTTGGAGCGTTTGTCGAGTTCAAACGGAGCCTCAATCTCCGATACATTCACGCCCAGGGCATGCTCGTCAAGCTCGGCACGACCCGTCTTGCGGCCTACGGTCTTTATCTCCGGGATGGTGAGCAGCAGCTCCTCGGCACGGCGGCCAATCTTGTCGGACTCCTCCAGCGAGATGCCCGGAAGCGTAGCCACATTGATGGTGAACGAACCCTCATTGAATGGGGGAAGGAACGAACGTCCCAGGCCGCAGAAGGCCACCAAGGCAACCACGAGCAGAGCCCCCGTAGCGCCCAACACCGGCCAGCGATGGCGCAGGGTCCATGTCAGCATGCGGGTGTAGACACTGGCAAGGAAACGGGTTACGGGAGAACCTGCCTTCTGACTCTCCTTCACCTCATTGGCCCCTACACCACCCAACAGTAGGCTACAGAGCACAGGTGTCAGCGTGAGTGCCACCAAAGTGGAAGCACACAAAGCCACGATGAAGGCGATTCCAAGCGGAGCCAACAGGCGTCCCTCCATGCCCGTCAGGAAGAAGAGCGGAACGAAGCTTGCTATAATGATGAGCGTGGAGTTAAGAATAGGCATGCGCACCTCCTTGGAGGCTTCGTAGATGACCGTCAGCGCCGGGCGGCGAAGGTCCACGGGCAAGGCGCGATTCTCACGCAAGCGTTTATAGACATTCTCCACATCGACAATGGCATCGTCCACGAGCGAGCCCACGGCAATGGCCAGACCTCCGAGACTCATCGTGTTGATGGTCAGCCCAAAGGCATTCAATGCAAGGATGGAAGCCACAAAGGCCAAGGGTATCGTCACCAGAGAGATAACCGTGGTGCGTAGGTTCATCAGGAACACGAAGAGCACTAACACGACGAAGAAGGCGCCTTCAATCAAGGCATTCTTGACGTTGTTGACCGAGCTGTTGATGAATCGCTCCTGACGATACACGTCGGTTGTCAGGTGGACATCGGCAGGCAACTCGCGTTTCAGATCGTCCAATGTGGCATCCAGTTTGTCGGCCAGCTTGAGTGTGCTGGTGTATGGCTGCTTGGTCACCGTCATGATCACAGCAGGCTCGGTACGCAACGAGGCCACACCGAACTTGGGGCGTTGGTCGCCCTCTCGGACCTCAGCGATGTGATGCAGGAGCAAAGGTACGCCCCCTACCTTCTTCACTACGGTACGCCCGATGTCGTCCACGTTGTTGGTTGACAACATGCCGCATATGATATACTCATTGCCATATTCATACAATGTGCCACCCGTCGCATTCTGGTTCATTCCGACCACAACCTCCATGACCTCACCCAACGACACATCGTAGTGCATCATCTTTTCCGGGTTGAGCAGTATCTGGTATTCCTTCACCTCACCGCCAAGCACAGCCACTTGCGCTACGCCACCCGTAGCAAGCAAGCGCGGACGAATGGTCCAATCGGCCAAGGTGCGGAGGTCTCTCAAGGAGGTAGTGTCGGAGGTCAATCCCACGAAGAGCATCTCGCCCAAGATAGACGACTGCGGCCCCAAGGTCGGTGTACCCACATGCTGGGGCAACGCATCAATCACCGTGGCAATCTTCTCTGACACGATCTGACGGGCACGATAGATATCGGTACCCCAGTCAAACTCCACCCATACGATGGAGAAGCCCGTAGTGCTTGACGAACGCACACGACGCACATCCGTAGCACCATTTACGGCGGTCTCAATGGGGAAAGTAACCAATCTCTCCACCTCCTCAGGTGCCATACCCTTGGCCTCGGTCATCACCGTCACCGTGGGAGCATTCAGATCGGGAAACACGTCCACATCCATCCGTGTGGCAGTATACACACCAGCCACCATCAGCAACACGGATGCCACGAGCACCACGAGGCGATTGTGGAGCGAAAAACGTATAATCTTATTCAACATAACCCAAATCCTTCTTTATTCTTAATGACTATGTCCGTGAGGGATTGCTGTGGACACCGAAGCGAGCTTCACCTGATAGGCACCCTGAGTGACTACACGCTCACCCCCATGCAAGCCGTGGAGTATCTCCACACGCTCACCATCGCGTCGGCCAAGCTGAACGCCACGTTTCATGAATTCCTCGGCACAAACCTGCACATATACATAGTATAGGCCCTGCTCCTCGGTGAGGGCGCTGACGGGAACAGACAGTACATCCGGCTCAAGTGAAGTCAGGAGATAAACGTCGGCAAACGCCCCCGGAACAATATCGCCCACATTATCAAACTCAAATGTCACGGGGATATAATACGAAGCCTCATCGGCCGCCGTCTTTCCATAGGCAACAAGACGTCCGTTCAGTTCAGACATCTTATACACCTTGTCGGTATATGAAGGACGGAAGTTGGCACTACTGATTTTGGTGAGCAATGCATAATCGCGTTCCGACACCTCGGCACGCAACTGCAGACGATGGGTTTGGGTGACTATAGCCACAGGTTGGCCCACCTCGACAAAGCCTCCATTAGGCACAAGCATCTGCTTCAGGTAGCCATCCATAGGAGACATCAATGCAGCCCCCTTGTCGGTCATGCCTTGGGCCTGCCCTTCGTAGGTGGTCTTAGCGGTTTCGTAACGCAAGCGTATCTGTTCAAACTCCTTAGCCGAAACAATCTTGTCGTCAACCAAACGCAGAGCTCGCTCATATTCAGCCAATGCCGTCTCATAAGCCAGTTTAGCCTTTAACAAGGGGTCACCGTCCTGCAATTTCTTAGCCGAGATACCAGCCAATGCCTTTCCTTCTTTCACGGCCATACCCTCGGTGATCGAAGGGTTGGCATAATAGAGTACTCCTGCTGCTGTAGCTACCACCACAGACTCGTGGCCTTTGGGTGCCTGAATGTGTCCTGCGGTCTTGATGACACCGGCAAAAGGTGCAGGTTCAATCAGCTCCACCTGCAAGCCGGCAGCCTCAGCCTGTTGCTTTGTGAAGGCTATGCCCTCGCCATGCTCGTGGCTATGCGCTTCAGCTTCGTGGCTATGTGCATCGTGAGAATGGGTGTCGTGAGCATGCTCTTCATGAGAATGGTCGCATCCTTCATGTTCGTGCTCGTGGGAGTGAACATCCTGCTCGTGACTATGCTCATGACTGTGTGCTTCCTGCTCAGCAGCATGCGAGTGAGTTTCGCACTGATGTCCGTGCTCATGATCGTGAGCATGATCGTGCCCCTGTTTGCTACCACAAGCCGCAAAAGCAATTGCGGCAAAAAGGCACACTAAAGATTGAGAAATTCTTTTCATATGTCGTGTCTGTATTTATACCTTTATTATATACACTCCTAATTTAGTGATGCAAAGATACAAAAAACATCGTTGCAACTCGATTGCATTTTGCAAACAAAACATACTTCTTAGGATATAATCACGTTGAGATTACATTTTCCACAAAAAAACAACAAGAAATTGCACACTTTGAATTCTAGTGAGAAATATTTAACTTTTTTTGCGTAAAAAAACGTTTGACTATTCAAACTGAATATGTACCTTTGCACTCACTGCAAGGATATATTGCGCTTGCTGAAAAAATATTTAAGCAAACTTCATATTTCTCGCTCGTTTGTTTGTATCTTTGCACTGACAGCTAAAAACGTAAACCAAAACCATCAAATTGATTATGGGAAAAGACATTATTTTACGCGTTGAAGACAGCATCAAGAAGAATTGGGATCGCGATGCATTGACCGACTACAAGGGTTGCACCCTGCAATACAAGGATGTAGCTCGTCGAATCGAAAAGTTGCACATCATGTTCAGTGAAGTGGGCATCGTGCCTGGCGACAAGATTTCGCTTTGTGGCCGCAATAGTTCAAACTGGGGTGTAGCTTTCCTCGCTGTTCTAACTTATGGTGCAGTACCCGTGCCCATTCTGCACGAGTTTAAGGCCGACAACATCCACAACATCATCAATCACAGTGATTCAAAACTTGCCTTCATTGGCGAAAGCATCTGGGAAAACCTCAACGAGGAGGAGATACCCAATGTACTTGGCGTTATCCAAATTGAGGATTACAACCTTTTCATCAGCCGAGACAAGAAGTTGACACACGCCCGCGAACACCTGAACGAACTCTTCGGAAAGAAGTTCCCCAAGCGTTTCGACAAGAGCATGGTAAGCTATTACCACGACAACCAGCCCGACGATTTGGCTATCATCAACTACACCAGCGGTTCTACCGGCTTCTCTAAGGGTGTAATGATTCCTTACCGCGCTGTAACCAACAACATGGAGTTTGCCGATCGCGCCCTCAAACTTAAGTCCGGCATGACCATTGTATCTATGCTCCCCATGGCGCACATGTATGGTATGGCCTTCGAGTTTGTATATGAACTCACCGTAGGTATGCACATCTACTTCCTCACCAAGATACCTTCACCCAAGATTATCTTCCAGGCTCTCAACGAGATCAAGCCTTCAGTAGTCGTTGCTGTACCTCTCATCATCGAGAAGATTATCAAGAAGAATGTATTGCCCAAGCTCGAGACTCCCAGCATGCGTCTCCTTCTCAAGGTGCCCATCGTGAACGAAGCAATCCTCACCAAGGTGCGTGAGACCATGATCAGCTCATTCGGAGGCAACTTCTACGAAGTGATTGTAGGTGGTGCAGCCTTCAACCAGGAGGTAGAGTCACTGCTCCATCAGCTTAAGTTCCCCTACACCGTAGGTTACGGAGCTACCGAGTGTGCCCCCATCATCTGCTACGAAGACTGGAAGAAGTTCGTACCTGGCTCATGCGGTAAGGCAGCTTATGGCATGGAGGTGCGCATCAACTCTGAGGATCCCGCCAACATCCCTGGTGAAATTCTCGTGAAGGGTCCGAACGTGATGCTCGGCTACTACAAGAACGAAGAAGCTACCGCCGAGACCATTGATGCCGACGGCTGGTACCACTCTGGTGACCTCGGTGTGATGGATGCCGAAGGCAACGTATTCATCAAGGGCCGTTCAAAGAACATGCTCCTCGGCCCCTCAGGACAGAATATCTACCCCGAGGAGATTGAGGACCAGCTCAACAGCTTGCCCTACGTAGCTGAGTCACTCGTCATCCATCGTAATGGCAAACTGGTAGCACTCATCCACCCCGACTATGACACCGCCTTCAAGGAGGGCAAGAGCGTACAGGATGTAGCTGCACAGATGGACGAGAACCGCGCTGAGCTCAACAAGAACCTCCCCGCTTATTGTCAGATCTCAAGCGTGCAGATTCAGAGCGAAGAGTTCGAGAAGACTCCGAAGAAGAGCATCAAGAGATATCTGTACCAGTAATTGGTGCACATCACATTGCAAAAAAAAGGAAGCGTTTCGGTTGAAACGCTTCCTTTTTTTATCTTATTGTCTTCTCTTTTCAGATAGCCAACGGCTCACCCTTTTCAAAATCATAAAGGGTCTTACGCATGATATCGGCCAAACTGAGCTGATAAGCAATGTATGCGCTCAAGTGATTACGATAAGCGCTGTTGAGGCGGTTACGTTCGAGCGCCAATGTTTGGCTATCGATGTCTCCATCCGAGAAACGCTGAAGCGTAATCTCGAAACTCTTCTCAGCGATAAGCACATTCTTCTCAAGCAACTGTAAACGCTTGAGGTTGTTATTGAGCTGCGCCACAGAGTTACGTGTTTCTGTTTCAATAGAGCGCTCCAACTCCTCCTTCGCCAAATAGTTCTGACGCTGACGAGCCTCTGCCGCACGCACACGTGCTTTATTCTCACCCCAGTCAAGGATGGGCACCGACACGGTAAGTCCCACGCCATAGTTGATAGGACGATTCATGAAGTCATTAGCTGAGGTCTGGATAACACTACCATAGGCCGTTGAAAGGTCATTCATACTTGTACCTGTCTTCTGCACATAAGCATCAAAATATCCACGCACCATTCCTTCGGCCTTGCGCTGACGTATGGACATATTCTGCTGTTCGATTGCAATATCCTGATCGCGCAGTTCTGTACGATTTTTCAAAGCATACTCTACCGCCTTCTCAGCATCCACAACTATGACCTTGTAGTTGAGTTCATCATTGAGCACTACGCTATCAGACAGTTCAATACCGAGCAGTTCTTTGAAGCTGTTCACGGCCGACTCCTGATTGATTAGTGACATCTCATAGCTATTCTGCGCCTCAGCCAAGTCAACCTCCATCTGCAAAGCATCCACCTCACGAATAAGGCCTGACGCATATTTATTCTGCGCAATCTGATTTGCCTCATTCTGTCGTTCATAGTCGAGCAAAGCAATCTCGGTACTACGCTGCAAAGACAACAGGTTATAATAGGCGCTGCTCACTCGATAAACAAGATTTAACTCTTCGCGGCGCAACGACTTATTGGTACGCTCATAATCCAACCTTGCCGACTTGAGCGACGAACGTATCGCATTGTATCCATAAAGCGCATCAATAGGCTGACGCAAGCGCAAACGCGTATTAAATGTTGACGAACGATCATCGTTGTAGAGGTCATCATAACTATTAAGACTCGTTTCCCAATAGATATTACCATTGGTTATCAATGGTTGGTTTACGGTAACCGTACCTCCATAGTCCATACGTTTAATAGAGTAGAAAGACACACCGGTTGTGTCATCCCACGTACGAACCGTTTGGTTAAACTCAGGCATGGTAAGGCTGAAGTCGATGTGTGTTTTCAAGCTACTGGTAGCAGACTTCAAGTTATATTCAGCAATCTTGAGGTTCTCCTGCAGATTTTGCATCGTATAACTCTTCTCTTTGGCGAGTTCTACACTTGCTTCCAGTGTGAGATAGTAAGTCTCAGCTTTAGCAACCACACTAGCAAGCAGCAGACAGAGCAGGGTCGTTAACTTTATATTTTTTTCAGTCATAATCGGTATGTTGCTTTATTTCTAATCGATAATCGTTCGTTTCGTATTCAAGCGGTCATAATGAATGGTTCCATCCTTAATATATACATTTCTGATGGCATAGTCGGCAATCTCCTGTTCGTGAGTAATCAGAATAATCGTATTTCCCTCACGATGAAGTTCATTGAAGAGTCGCATAATCTCAATACCGGTCTTAGAGTCCAAAGCACCCGTAGGCTCGTCGGCTAACAAGATGCCCGGGTTTGTCACCAAAGCACGCGCAATGGCTACGCGCTGACGCTGACCACCCGACAATTCACTCGGTCTATGATGCATACGATCGGCCAATTTTACACGCTCAAGTGCACGGACAGCACGTTCTCTACGTTCTGCTGCAGGTACACCTGCATAAGCTAGTGGCAATTCCACATTCTGCACGGCATCAAGCTTGGGCAGGAGGTTGAAGTTTTGGAACACAAAACCAATTTCCTTATTACGCATAGCCGAGAGCGCATCATCATCAAGCTTGCTTACATCGACTCCGCGAAACTTATACTCGCCTGTCGAAGGGGTGTCAAGACAGCCCAATATATTCATAAAGGTACTCTTTCCTGATCCTGAGGGGCCCATGATGCTCAGATATTCACCTTGCTTAATGTTCAGATTTACATTTTGCAAAGCCATAACCACGTTGTCGCCCATTTCGTAGCGCTTGGTTATATTGGTTATTTCAATTAGATTACTCATAGCGAATCGAATCTACAGGTTTCAGATTGGCTGCATTCTTAGCAGGTAAATAGCCAAATACGACACCTACCACCACCGAGAAGGCAAAAGCAATAATTATACTATATAATCTGATATAGGTACTTACATCAGTAAACACCGATACCAAAAGCGATAGCGATACACCTGCCACCACGCCTATGAGACCACCCGCAATACTAATCACCACGGCTTCAGTAACAAACTGTCCCATGATGTCACGTTTGCGTGCTCCGATAGCACGACGAATACCAATCTCGCGAGTACGCTCCATCACTGTGGCCAACATAATATTCATAATACCGATACCACCGACCAAGAGTGATATGGCAGCGATAGCTGCAAGCAAGAAGTTATATATCTGACGCTCCTTCTCCTCCTGCTTCAGCAGTTCAAGCGGAATCACGATGCCATAATCCTCATTATTGAAGTGATGACGTTTGATGATTTCATTCACCAGAGCCGAGGTTTCCATCAGGCGTTCTGAGTTCTCCACCTGAATAGTAAGCTGTTGAATCTCGCTCTCAAGGGCATTGCCACGTGAGAAGCGATCAAGAAACATCGATAATGGCACATATACGTCCGTATTCAGGTCACGAGCCGCCAGTTCACCCACCGTTTCAGCGAAGAGCGCTTTTGACTCCAGCACGCCGACTACTTCGAGCCATTGATCCTCAATTTTAATCATCTTACCAATGGGCTCTTCCTTTTGGAATAGTGAAAAAGCGATCCCCGCTCCCAACACGCACACCTTCAGTTTGCCATCATAATGTGCTTTGCCCACAAATTCTCCTTCGCTAATCTGATAGTTGAGGATATCATAAAAATCGGGAGTCACACCAATCACTGATGACTTCACTGACCGGTTGCCATACTTCACATCGGCATTGATCTCGGCCTGCGCAGCAATACGCGACACTCCAGGAACGATTTCCCGTATCACCTCAGCATCAAGCAACGAAAGGCCCGGCGAGAATTTCGTGCGTACCTCCTCCAGTTCTTCATCGGACATATCCTTTTCACGCACGATGATATTGTTTACGCCCAAGTCCTGATACTTGGCAATAGCCTCGCGCTTGGCACCTTCACCAATCGACAGCATGGCAATCACCGAAGCCACACCAAAGATGATACCCAGCATCGTCAAGAATGAACGGAACTTATGGTCGGCCAATCCTTGAAAGGCAACTTTTATGTTTTCGCTATATTCCACTGTATTGTCTTGTTAATCTATTTCTATTGTATATTGACAGCTCTTTTGTCCCTATTTCTTCGTCTCCTCCAAATATTGACAGCTAACCGTCATACCGGGTTTCAGTCGCTCGTCAGACACGAGCAATCGCACCTCAACGTCAAACACCTTTTGACGAGGATTATTGTAATCGCGCGGATGACAGAAACGGCCAATGCGCGACACCTCGCCCTCGAAAGCCACTTCGGGGAGTGCATCCAATCGTACAAGCACCTTCGTGCCCACATTGATACGCAAGAAATCATTCTCATTGATACAGGTCTCCACCTTCATCCAAGTAAGGTCGGGCACATAGCCCATAGAGTTTCCTCTCCATACCTCATCACCAACCTGAAGCAACTGTCCCGAACGCCAATTGCGATGTATCTGGAAGATACCCGGGATGTCTGATCGGATTGTCAGTTGTGGTATGATATCGTACGCATTCTGTATATCCTTACGAATCTGATTCACACGTATCTGCTGTATTTTCAAATCATTGGCATTGATAATCTCGTTCAGTTCGAGCTTACGCTTTGCCAAGTTAAGTGCAATGGTTGCCTGCTGAAACTCCAACTCTTTGATTCTCTTCGTACGCTCCGACTCAAACTGTGCAGCTTCGAGCGTCAGTTTACGAAGTTCATAAGTAGCAAGTTCAGACTTAATGGTCGACTCGTTCTCGCTACCACGGTTTTCCTGATTTACGAGCATTGTCTCCAGCGAGGCCAGCTGCGACTCCAATGCCGTTTCGCGATCTACGATATACTTTGTCACATCGGCAGGATCAAGCTGGATAACCGAATCACCAGGCTGTATGACCTTTCCATGTTCCTCAAGTCCAATGATGCGCATCGACCCCCAACGTCCGAAGCGGGGCATCACAAAGGCTTTGGTGCGCACGGCAGACAATTCGCCAGTCTCCACTATCGCCGTGCTCTTGCGTTCCGCCTCTTGATTACCGCCCAGTATGCCACCTTTACAGGCTACAAGCAGCGGTAACACGCACAGATATTTCAGTATGTTCTTCATTTCTTTTCCTTCTCAGTTTCTACGATTGTAGGATCTACGAGAGCCACCTTGTCACCCTCATCCAGTCCTGATTCAATGATTACATAGTCCGAATTGGTGGGTCCCGTCTGTACCTGCACCTTATCATATCCGGTCACCGTCTTTTTATAGACATAGCTCTTGTCGCCCTCTACATGCAACGCTTCGAGGGGAACGTAGCACACATCATTGATTTCGTCTACGATGATGCGGCAACTCACCGTCAGTCCCGGGAGCAAGTTCTTATTGCTTTGGTCAATAACGATTTCTACGGGGAACACCTTAATCTTTGACTTGTTATCCTTGTTCTGCGCGAGGTTGGCAACGGTAGTCACGGTTCCTGTGAAGATACTGTCCGAGAACGCATCGGGACGTATCTGTACCTTCAACCCCTTCGTCACCTGCGAGATATCCACTTCGTTGATATTCACCTTGGCCTTCAGTTTCGACAAGTCTGGCAACTGTATCAACTGTTGCTGCGACCAGCACTGGTCTCCTGCCTGATATTTCGAGTTGGTACTATGATTGCGCGATACGATGGCAATACCTGGCGAAGGGGTTACCACAAACAACTTATCGAGCGTACTATGTGCTTCAGCCAATCGTTCTTCATCCTGACGGATCGAAAGACGTTTTTTCTTAACCTCTTCAGCCTGTATTCTACGACGATTTTCAATCTGCTCCTTTGCTCGTGCAAGCGAGATATCGGCTTTTTCCAGATTCAGTTGGATTTCACGCTTTTTAATCTCACTTTCGTGCGATGCCGACTCCAGCTGCATGCGTGATATCTCGTGACTGATGCGTGTCACCTCATAGTCAGCATTCAGCTCTTCCATCTGCAGTTCGTGCTGGGCAAGCATCTTCTCCATTTCTGCATTGCTCACTACCAGGCGATCTTCGTAGTCAAGTATCGACTTTCGTACTTCGGCAGGGTCAAAGGTGATGACCGTATCACCAGCCTGCACCTCATCGCCATCAGTCACGATGTTCGATATCTTCAAGTTTCCAAATCGCCATGGGATATTAGGCGAAGATATATTGATGGAGTTGACAGCTTCTATCTCTCCCTCTTCGTATATATCAACGTAGAAGACTCCTTTCGTTACTTTTGCTTCGGGCACATGCACTGCAGATTTCTTGCCACACGACACGGCAAGTGCTCCTACACAACAAAGCAAGACAGCCCATACTTTTGATTTGTTATTCATAATATAATATGCTTTTCGTCGGGTTTTATCATAGTTATCTCTTCCCCCTCATTCAATCCTTCGGCTATGACAGAGCTTCGGGGCGTAGTTACTGAGAGTTTCACTTCGCGTTCTTCATACTTATTTCCTTTGCGCACATACACCACATTGGTCGAATCGCGATGATACACGCATACCGTAGGCACCACAAGCGTATCGGGCACATGTTGCAGGAAGACACGACAGTTCACACTGAGTCCGGGGTCAATGGGTTGCAAGAAGGTATCTACGGAGGCTTCTATCTCGAAAGTCTTCACCTCTGAGCCATCGGTACGCTTCAGCCCCATAGCAGGCAATTTGGTAATGCGACCCCATGCACGGTTTCCTGGCATTGCATCGAATGTATACTCCACCGAGTCGCCCACTTCAATGCGCTTATATTCGGTCTCCTGTGCATAGATGAGCACCTTCATGCTATCCATATCGGGCATCGACACGATGGAGCGGCCGTCCCATACGTTGTCACCCACATTCCATGTCTCTCCGCCCCATGGCCATCTTCGCGAGCGAATAGCCAATCCATCCTGCGGAGCGAGCACTACGAGCGATTCCATCAATTCACGCTGCTTCTCTACGCGACGTTTTACTTGGGCTATCTGGCTCTCAATCTTTTTCGCATCGGCTTGTTGCATCGTTTCTTGGGCTGTAATCTTCTTGGCCAATCTTGAACGGTTGATGATAGCCTGCTCCATCTGCAATTCTTTGATGCGTCGTTCGGTGGGGCTGAGGTAGAGCAACTGCACCGAGTCAAGACCTGCAATGAGTGATTCGGCTTCGTTGGTTCTTACTTGGGCTTCGAGCAAGGCCATCTCGAGCTGCGCATTGGCTTTGAACGACTCCAGGTCAGCATATGCATTCTCAAGGAAGAGCACCCATTGTTCGTATTGTTCCTCAATTCCAACAGATTCAATTACGAAGAGTGTATCACCCTTTTTAACCCGCGTACCATTTTCGACAATGTATTTGATGTTACCATCCGCATCGTGCGGACAAGTGAACGCTTGCGAACCGACCGACTCGGCAAACCCTTCGACACGCAGAATATCGTCAAACGCGCCTCGCGTCACGGTATGTAGCATAAGATTATCGCCTGTTCCTGAAGAACAAGCCACCAATGCCATACCTAACAATGCCGTCAAGCATGACAACACAAATCCTTTACGATAGCGCATCAAAGATATAAGATTTATAAAGTTTTACAAAAGTAGCTTAAAGAATCCAATTATTCAAATGCCACAATCAAAAAAAGCCATACGCCCGACTTTTTAACATTTATTATATCCTTATTGTACAAAAAACAAGATAGGCTGATACCCAGCGAGCATCAGCCTATATGTGAGAGGTAAAAGCACATAAAAGAAAAACGAACAACTTTCGTTGCTCGTTCTCTGCGGAAAGGGAGGGATTATGGCCCAATTTTGCAGTATTCTTACCCTGTTTATATGTGCTTCTAACTGCGAATAATACACATTCACGATAAGATATTGGGGTGAATTTTTATTTTTGTTATACACCGAAATATTGCTCAAAAAATACCTTCCACTTTTCTATCCCATCATATAACCAGTATATGCTGTCAACGCACAAATAAGTTTAGTCCGTTTTGGGTATATAACAAATGGAATAAACTAAACCTAAAAAAATATCTCCCAATATTTTTGCAGATTAAAAATAATCTGTACCTTTGCATTAACAGAATTGTTAAACCGTATTGTTAAATCGCTAAATTGATATCAAAACAATGAGTGAGCAGTTAGCGC